>CABRZY010000078.1 GCA_902475475.1 uncultured Collinsella sp. | reverse complement strand
GCGGACCGGGACGGGTTCAACGGCAGGCCCCGCCGACCGATTGCAAGCGGTCGGCGGGGCCATTGTGGCTCTTGACAGCGGATTGGGTCATATGAGCGAAAGCCCGCCAGAGCGAGCAAGGTGCCTTGAAACGAGGCAGCATTGACCTTCTGGTCATGCCGCCGAAGTTGAAAGGCAGATTGCCGCTCTGGCGGGCTTGCAGCGTCGAGCCGTTACGGCGTTTGGTAAAACGCCGTAACTAATAATCCAGCTTCCACATGTAGCGGCGCGTCATGTAGTCCTTGTGGGTGACGGTAGAGAGCGCGCGCATGTACACGTTGTTGAGGATCGGGGCAAAGATCAAGTGGTTGAAGTACTCGCTCACGCTGTCCTTGATGTCGTTGAGGCCGAGCTCCTTGGCGTCAAGCTGATAGACGCGCTCGCCACCGTACTGGTTGACGAAGCGGATGCCGCGCTCGTCGTTGCAGCGGCTGCGGCCGACGCTGATGAGCTGGAACAGCGAGGTACGCTTGTCCAGGATCTCGAAGGGGCCGTGGAAGAAGTCGCAGGTGTTGATGGTGCAGGAGTCGATCTGCAGCATCTCCTGCACGTTGCAGATGCTAAAGACGTAGGCGGCACCAAAGAGCGGACCCTGAGCCATGACGTTGATGCAGGGCTTGTCGGCGTTCTGCTCGGCCCACTTGGCAGCAAGCGGACGGGTGTACCCGACGGCTTTGCGATAGATGGGGTCGACCAAGTCGAACGCGGCCATAGCGGTCTCGTACTCGGCATAGCCCTCGGTCTGCTGCGTAAGCTCCATGGCGATCATGGTCACGACGGCGGAGTTGGTGCGGCCCATGCAGGACTCGTCGACGGCCAGGCTGTCGTACTGGATCTTGTAGTCGCAGACCTCGGTGAGGCCGGACTCGTCAACATAGATGGCGATGGTGCTGGCGCCGTGGTCCTTGGCGACCTGGGCGGCAACGATGGTCTCCTTGGTGCCGCGCATGGACACGACGACGGCCAGGGTGTTCTCGTTGACGTAGGCCGGGGTGGCGTGCACGAACTCGTTGCTGGTGTAGCTGGAGCTCACGACCTGCGTGGCCTCGTGCTCCATAAAGTACTGGGCAGGATAGTTGCCGCCGTTGGATCCGCCAGCGCCAATCCACACGACGCGCTTGATGCCGCCCTTGTCTGCCTTGTCAGCCAAAACCTGGGAGACGACATCCTTAACCTGTTCCTGAGTAGTCATCGTGCATCAGCCTTTCTTCTCGTTTGATGCTCTCGATGGCATACAAGTTACATACATGTTTTGGTTATGTCGACTAGTTGTATGCTATATTTATCTTAGAAATTTTGCTGGTAAGGTTTTCGGTAGCTCGATACCAGCGGTTTTATTGTTGTGTTGAATACATGCTTGCTTAGATAAGCATACAAGTTAGATATAGGCTGATCGCATGAACGCTTCATCTAAAAAGAAACTGAGCCAATACGAGCGCTTGGCAGGTACGCTTCGCGACCGCATCGCCGCCGGCATCTACGCACGCGGAGACAAGCTGCCGTCCGAGATGGAGCTCATGGACGAATCGGGGCTGTCGCGCAGCACCGTGCGCCACGCCCTTAAGGTTCTCGTTGATGAGGGCCTGGTGCGCACCGAGCGCGGGCGTGGCGCCTTTGTGGCCGACACGCCCGCGCTCCACGAGAACAACCTGGTGTTTTCGAGCTATACCAAGCAGGTCGAAGGTCAGGGCATGAAGCCCACCACGCGCACCGTGGACTCGGGCTTTGCCAAGGCGGCCGGCAGCATAGCTAAGTTCTTTGACGCCGCCGTGGGCAGCAAGCTCGTCAAACTTGTCCGCCTGCGCTACCTGGACGACGTGCCGCTGTGCCTGGAGACCACCTACCTGCCGCCAAGCTTCGAGACGCTCATCGATCGCGATATCAACGGTTCGCTCTACGCGACGCTGCGCCAAGAATTCCATCGCGCGCCAGCACAGGGACATAAGACCTTTGAGGTGTGCTATGCCTCGCAAAACGAGGCGTTTTTGCTCAACGTCGAGCGCGGGCAGGCGCTGATCCTGATCACCGACTACGTCTACGACACCGACGGCCGACCGCTCCATGTCTCTAAGCGCATCCAACGCACCGACCGCGCCAAATACACCGAGCCAATCGGCTAACCTGCCAAAATAAACCTGTCCCTAAATGGTAGGTTTGGGAAGGTCGGGGAACCAGGTTGGTTTGGGTTGGTTGGGCGTGCGCTCGGCCAGGACCAACTCCATCCAGCACATGTCGTACCAGCGGCCAAACTTTTGGGCACAGCGATCGAAGGTGCCCACCAAGCGATATCCCATATGGGCATGGAAGTCCTGGCTATTGTGCGTTAGATACTCGTCGTCCTTGTCGTGCGGCACGGCGATGAGCGCGCACATATTGGTGATGCCCATCGCGATCAGGCACTGCTTGAGCGCATCGTGCAGCTTGCGACCCAGCCCGCCATGGCGCACATCGCGTGCCAGGTAGATCGACGTCTCGACCGACCAGTCGTATGCCTCGCGGCTGTTAAGCGGACTCACGTAGGCATAGCCTACCGGACGCCCGTCCAACTCCATCACCAAATACGGATAGCGCTTGAGCGTACGCTCAATACGCCCGGCGAACTCCTCAACGCTCGGCACCTCGTATTCGCAGGTAATCGCCGTCTGGCGCACATACGGCTCATAGATGGCAAGCAACGCCGGCGCATCATCGGGCGTCGCCAGGCGAATCGTCGGCTCGGACATCTCGGTCATACAACCCTTCCCCCTCAAAAACAGAGGCCGCCTTGCGCCAAACCCAGCGCAAGGCGGCCCCCCGTCATTACATCAGGCTACAGGACAGCCGCCAACGCGTCGATATCCTCCTGCGTCGTGGCCCAGCTGGTGCAAAAGCGCACCACCGTGTGGGTCTCGTCGTACTTTTCCCAGTACTCGATCGCCGCATGCTCGCGAATGCGCGCCATGTCCTCGTTGGGCAGAATCACGAACTGCTGGTTAGTCGGCGTCTCCAAGAAGAACCGGTAGCCGTGCTCGTGCAGCACGCGACGAAGCGCCTGCGCGGTCTCAATCGCCTGGCGGCCAATCTCAAAATACAGGCCGTCGGTAAAGAGCGCCTCAAACTGCACGCCCGTCAGGCGGCCCTTGGCCAACAGCGCGCCGTGCTGCTTAATACGCGGAATGGGATGCGCCGGGGCGCGCATGTCGCAGAACACCACAGCCTCGCCGCAGAGCGCGCCGCACTTGGTGCCGCCGATGTAGAACACGTCGCACAGCTGCGCCAGCTCGGGCAGGGTAATGTCGCACTCATCGGCCGCCAGCGCATAGGCCAGGCGGGCGCCATCCACAAACAGCGGAATCTCGCGCTTCTGGCACACTGCGTGAATCGCCGCGAGCTCGGCCTTGGAGTACAGCGTGCCGTACTCGGTCGATAGGCTCACGTACACGGCACCCGGGAACACCGTGTGCTCGTAGCTCTCGTTTTCGTAGAACACCTGGATATAGTTCTCGAGGTCCTCGGCGTGCATCTTGCCCTCGTAGCCGGGGATGGTGAGCACCTTGTGGCCGCCAAACTCGATGGCGCCCGCCTCGTGGCAGGCAACGTGGCCAGTCTCGGCAGCAACGACGCCCTCGTACGGCGCAAGCAGCATGTCGATCACCGTCGCGTTAGCCTGCGTGCCGCCCACCAGGAAAAACACGTCGGCGTCAGGCGCCTGGCAGGCCTCGCGAATAAGTTGCTTGGCACGCTCGGTATGTGCATCGGTACCGTAGCCGGGCTGCGGCTCCATATTGGTGTCGACGAGCGCCTGCAGCACCGCCGGGTGTGCGCCGTGGGAATAATCGTTGTTAAACGCGAGCATGGCAATCCTCTCTTACCGGGTATCGGCCAGATGATTCAAACGGAGCCATTGTACGCCGTTGGGATAGGCAATACGCGCGGCAAGGCACTCAAGCGCCAGCACCAGGGCAAAGCCGCAGCTCACGTCACTCAAAAAATGCGCTCCGATCACGATACGGCCAAAGGCGACGAGCGCCGCGACCACAGCCGCCGTCCAAAAGACCACGCGGCGGCGCAACGGTTTTTCCTTAAAGGCCGCCGCGGGAAGCCCGGCGAGCATAAGGCCGATCGCCGCGTGCGCCGTGTGCCCGCTCGCGAACGACTTAAAGCCGTCCTTGATTACGCCGGCCGCGATATAGCTCCACTTGTCGGGGTTACCGATTACCCACCACGGCTGAAAATTGAGCCCCGGCGTGACCTCGATCACGCGCATGCGTGGGCGCGACCACAGCGGCTTGACGATCACGTTGAGGATAATGGCCTGAGCGACCCACACGGCAAACACCATCAACGCCCAGCGCGTAAGCTCGTCGGGCTCGGTCGTGCGCGTGAGGCGATAGACGATAAGGTTGGCGGCGATGACCAGCACAAACGTCAGCACCAGCTGAAACGCAATAAGCTTGCCGCCGACGCGCAGCGATCCGATAATCTCGTAGCCGACCAGACCCACGTTGATCAAAACGCCCAGCGCAGCGAGCCACTTGCTCGCCTTGGAATCGGGGCGTGCCGAGCGCACGAGCATAACGCCCGCGATGCTCGCCGTCAGCTCGAACGGCAGCTCACCGGCCGCCTCGACAAAGCGACCGTACATGCTGCCGATGTTGAACAGCGCACTCGAGATCTGATAATCGAAGAAACTGCCCGCGCCCAGACAAAGACACAGGACAACCGCGATAATGGCGACATCTTTCTTATAGATGTATCCGAACATGCTTTCCTTTCGGTCGGGCGAAGGGTCGACCCGCAACGTGGTGGGGCAAAGATAGCTTTGTCCCATAAATACCCTTACAGGTTGAGCATAAGTGAGCGAAAACGTTCCATTTGTGGCAAGGTGGCCCGAAGGAGGAGGGAAGCGTACTTGCGTACGCGACCGACGAGTGAGGGTCAGATTGCCCAAATGGAGCGTTTGCAGCGTCGACCCGCTAGTCGTCGTCGCTAGCACCCAGCTGTTGCAGCAGCATGAGCGCCGCCGCCACCGGGCCGGTGCCGTCGTTGGCGTCGAGGCCGCGGCCCAGGCCGCTGCCCGCGCCGGCGCCCGCCTTGTAGGGCACCGACAGCTTGCGGCTCTTGGGGAAGTTCACCGCGCCATAGCGGGTCTTAAGTTCAAAGGCCACTTTCTTGGGCACCTCGACGCCCAAAAACGTGATGCGTCCGCCGCTGAGCGTGACACTCTCGAGCCCCAAGCGCTCGCCGCGGATGCGGATACGCGCGCGGTTGAACAGGTTGAGTCCCGCCAACGGCAGCTCGCCATGCGCGGCCTCGGTCTCCTCCTGCACCTCGTCGATACTCTCCAAGTCCTCAGCCACCGCGAGCTTGCGGTACACGAGCACGCGCTGGTCCACCGCCGGCATGTACTCCTCGGACAAGAAGTAGTCTGCCGGCAGGTTGATGCCCACGCTCGCCGCCTCCACGCCGGCATCGCCATCGCCGCGCGCCTCGGCCACGGCCTGTCCCAGCATCTGCGTAAACAGGTCAAAGCCCACGCTCGACAGGTTGCCGTGCTGCTCGGCACCCATGAGCGAACCGGCACCGCGGATCTCCAGATCGCGCATGGCGATGCGCATGCCGCTGCCCAGGTCCTGGAACTCGGAAAGCGCGGTCAGACGCGCCGTGGCCTCCTCGGTGAGCGGCAGCTCACCCGGGAACATAAAGTACGCGTATGCCTGCGTGGCCGAGCGGCCAACACGGCCCTTGAGCTGGTAGAGCTGTGCCAGGCCCAAGCGCTGCGAGTCCTCGATGATCAGCGTGTTGGCCGTTGCGTTGTCGATGCCGCTCTCCACGATGGTCGTGGCGATGAGCACGTCGATCTTCTTGGTCGCGAACTCGATCATCACGTCCTCGACCTCGCGCGGGCTCATCTTGCCGTGCGCCACGCCCACGCGCGCCTCGGGCGCGGCCTCGTGCACGCGCGCCACGGCATCATCGATGGTCTTGACGCGGTTGGACACGTAATACACCTGACCGCCGCGGCCCACCTCCAGGCGAATCGCCGCACTCACCACGTCGGGGTCGTACTCCCCCACGTGCACGATCACGGGACGACGCCCGGTCGGCGGTGTGGTGATCAGGCTCATGTCGCGCACGCCGCTCGTGGCCATCTGCATGGTTCGCGGAATAGGCGTTGCCGAAAGCGTGAGCACGTCGATTTGCTCGCGCAGGTTCTTGAGCTGCTCCTTGTGCTGCACACCAAAGCGCTGCTCCTCGTCGATGATCACCAGGCCCAGGTTCTTGGGGTTCACATCGGCCGAAAGCAGGCGGTGCGTGCCGATGAGCACATCGATCGTGCCCTCGGCAAACGCCTTGAGCGCGCGCTTCTGCTGCGCCGGCGTGCGGAAGCGACTGAGCACCTCGACCTCAAGGCCAAACGGGGCAAAGCGCTCAAAGAAGGTCTCGTAGTGCTGCTGGGCCAGAATGGTTGTGGGGCAGAGCACCATGACCTGACGGCCGGAGTCCACGCACTTAAACGCCGCGCGCAGGGCAACCTCGGTCTTGCCGAAACCCACGTCGCCGCACAGCAGGCGGTCCATAGGCTTGGGCGCCTCCATGTCGGCCTTGATGTCGGCGATAGCCTCCAGCTGGTCACGCGTCTCGTCGTAGGGGAAGCTCTCCTCCATCTCGATCTGCTCGGGCGTATCGGGCGGACAGGCGATACCGGTAATCGACGAGCGGCGTGTATACAGGTCGACCAGGTCAAACGCCAGCTTTTTGGCGTTCTTGCGTGCCTTGTTGGTGGCACGCATCCAGTCGGCGGTATTGAGCCTGGTCAGGCGCGGCTTGTCGCCGTCGGGGCCAACATAGCGCGTGATGCGGTCGACCTGCTCGAGCGGCACGTAGAGCTTGTCGCCGTCGGCATATTCCAGCAAAAAGTAGTCGCGCTCCTTGCCGCCCACTTCCTGGCGCGCGATCTCGCTAAAGAGCGCGATGCCGTGGGTGGCGTGCACCACGTAGTCGCCCGGCTTAAACGGGAACGTGATCTGCGTAATGTCCACCTTGCGGCGGCTGCGCGCGCGGTTGGCGTCCATGCGGGCGTTGAGATCGGCGATCGAGAACACGGCCAGGTTGGCATCGGGCACCACTACGCCCTGCGGCAGAGCAGCGTCCACAAAGGTCACGCGCCCGCGCGAGATGGTGGGCACGGCAGCGCCGGCGGCAGCCTGGTCGGCACCCGCCTCGAGCGAACGGGCGTTGAGCGCGTCGGCCTTACGCTCGCGAATGGAAGCATGGGCCTCCTGGCGTGCGGCACGGTCGGCGGAATCCGCCGCTGCCACGCGAACGCGGTCGCCGATAGCGCCGACATTTTCGGGCGCCGCGGTCAGCGATTCCTCAAAGGTAATGCCCTCGTCGCCAAAGGTGAGCTCCATCGACTCGCGCGCACCGCGGTCGGGAATGGCAAACACGCAGGCGTAGCGCTTGCCCACGACTTCCTGAATGCGCGTCATAAAGCGATTGTCCGAGCCCGCAATGGCCGGCTGCTCAATCTTGAGCTCTGCCGTAACCGCACCGCCCGCGCGAATCAGGCTCACATAGTTCAGGCGCTGCTGAGCACCAAAATCGAGCTGTTGAGCGCGCACGTACAGACCGTCCAGGCGGTCAATCCCCGCCTCGCCGGCACGAGCCTCGATATCCTCGTAGGCGCGCAGGCAGTCGTCGAACAGCGAGCGCGGCTCAGACAAAACCACGAGCGCTTTGCCGCTCACGTGCGCCAACGGGCTTACGGTCTGGCCGTACATCACCGGCA
>CABRZY010000077.1 GCA_902475475.1 uncultured Collinsella sp. | reverse complement strand
TTACCGACCATCTTGCCAAGCAGGTCAAGGAGCTGCTCGCCGTTGGCCATGAGGTCGGCGTCGTTGTCGGCGGCGGCAATATTTTCCGCGGCATGGCAGGCGCTGCCGGTGGCATGGAGCGTGCTCAGGCCGATTATATGGGCATGCTCGCGACCGTTATGAACGCGCTCGCCCTGCAGGATGCCTTCGAGCACAACGATGTTCCCTGCCGCGTGATGAGCGCTATCCAGATGAACGAGATCTGCGAGCCCTATATTCGCCGTCGCGCCATCAACCACCTTTCCAAGGGCAACGTCGTTATCTTTGCCGCCGGTTCGGGCAATCCGTACTTTACGACCGACACCGCCGCGGCTCTTCGTGCGTGCGAGATCGGCGCCGAGATTCTGATTAAAGCCACCAAGGTCGACGGCATCTATGACAAGGACCCCGTCAAGTGTGCCGACGCCGTCCGCTTTGACAAGATCACCTATCACGAGGTTCTCGTCCGCGGTCTGCAGGTTATGGATTCCACGGCTACGGCACTGTGCCAGGATAACCGTATGCCGATTTTGGTCCTCAACATCGATGGCGAGGACACCGTCAAGCGCGCGCTCGCGGGTGAGCCCGTCGGCACGCTCGTCTATCAGGAGGATTAAGCATGGCAGAGAACATCACCGCCCATATGGACAAGTCGCTCGAGTCCCTCAAGCATAACTTCTCCAAGGTCCGTACCGGCCGCGCCAATGCCAACATTCTGTCCGACATCACCGTCGATTATTACGGTGTTCCCACGCCGGTCACGCAGGTTGCCGCCGTCAGCCTGCTCGCGACCAAAATCGGCATACGGTTATCCCCCGAGGCCCACATGCTGCTCATCGAGCCGTGGGACAAGGCACTCATCAATGCTATCGTCAAGGCCATCGGCGCTTCCGATCTGGGCATTACCCCCAACTCCGATGGCACCGTCGTTCGTCTGCCGTTCCCGGCTCCCACCGAGGAGCGTCGTCGCGAGCTCGTCAAGGAGTGCCGCGAGTACGCCGAGCAGGCCAAGGTGTCTATCCGTAACATCCGTCGCGACTTCAACAACAAGCTCGAGCGCGATGAGGAGCTCACCGAGGACGATGTCCGTCGCGAGCAGGCCAAGGTCCAGAAGCACACCGATGAGTATGTCGCCAAGGTCGAGGAGCTTCTGAAGGAAAAAGAAGCCGAGGTCATGGAGATCTAAGGTGCAATACGACGAGCATAAACTGGTCGAGTACTTTGCCGACGCCCCCGCGGGCGTCGGTTTTTCCGACCTTGACCTCAATAACATTCCGCACCATATCTCGTGCATCATGGACGGCAATGGTCGTTGGGCCACATCGCGCGGTCTTGCACGCACCGAGGGCCACAAGGCGGGTATCGTCTCCCTTCGTGAGATTATTACCGCCTGCGTGCGTCTGGGCGTCGACGTGCTTTCGGCCTATGCGTTTTCTACCGAAAACTGGAACCGCCCGCAGCATGAGGTCAACGTCTTGATGCACCTGTTTGCCAAGACGTTTATCGACGAGCTGCCGCTTCTGAAGCGCGAAAACGTGCGCGTTGTCTTTTTGGGTGACATTTCCGCGCTGCCCAAGAAGACCCGCGACGTTTTTGAACGCGGTCTTGCCGAGTGCGCCAATCACACCGGCATGACGCTGGCGCTTGCCGTCAACTACGGCGCGCGTGCCGAGATTACCCGCGCTGTCCGTCAGATCGCACTCGACGCTGCCGCCGGTAAGATCGATCCTGGCGCAATTGATGACGACATGGTGGCTTCCCACCTCTATACCGCCGGCCTTCCCGATCCTGAGCTTGTGATTCGCACTTCTGGTGAGCTGCGCCTTTCGAACTATCTTCTGTGGCAGGTGGCTTATTCCGAATTCTACGTCACCGATACCTATTGGCCCGACTTTGATCGTTGGGGCCTTGTCGACGCCATTTTGGCCTATCAGGGCCGTGACCGTAGGTTTGGTGGACTGAGCAAGACCGAGGAGGCTTAATCGTGTCCGATCGTCCCAAGGCATCTGCTCCCAAGACGCCTGCGCGCAAAGCTGCCACTGCGGGAACGCCTGCAGTGAAGAGCGGCACCGGTTCGTGGCTGGCGGGCTTTATTACCCGTGCCGCCGCCGGTATCGTCTACGCCGTTGTCTTTATCCTGTGCCTGGTTTTGGGTATCGTGCCCACGGCCATCTTTGTTTCCGTCATGAGCGGTCTGTGCTGCTATGAGTTTTTCCGTATGACAAGGCTCGATGGCAAGATGGCTAACGAGCGCATGGGTATCGCTGCCGCCGTGCTCTTTCCGCTGTCGGCGTTGGGCGATTCGATGCTGCTGAATGCCCTGCTTTTTGCCCTGATGCTCGCTGTGGGCATTTGGTATGTCTGGTCGCCGCGTACCCGCATATCCGATGTTGCCGTGACACTCATGGGTCCCATCTACACCGGTTTTATGCTGTCGGCTATCGTGCTGCTGCGCGATGCCGTGCCCGGTTTTGCCGGCGCCCTGCTTTCGGTGGGTGTTTGTGCGTCCCTTTGGGTCTCCGATTCGTTTGCCTATATCGTGGGTAGCCGTATCGGCAAACACAAGATGGTTCCCAAGATCTCTCCCAAAAAGAGCTGGGAGGGGTTTGTTGGCGGCATCCTGGGCTCGGTTTTGATTTGGCTCATCCTGTGGGCGACGCATTTCTTCAAGCTCAGCCTGCCCTATGCGCTGCTGTGCGGCGTGGTCGTGTCCATTCTGGGCGTTATCGGCGACCTTATCGAGTCGCGCATCAAGCGCGGTGTGGGCGTCAAAGATTCCGGCAACCTTATCCCGGGCCACGGCGGCATGCTCGATCGTAGCGATTCGCTTATCTTCGGCTGCATCACCGCGCAGCTGATGCTGATGATCGGAGGCGTGCTGTAATGTCATTCCAGACGACGTATGGCCCCGATGGACGCCTCCGTGTTGCCATCCTGGGTTGTACGGGCTCCATCGGCACCCAGGCGCTCGATGTGTGCCGCCAGCATGCCGATCGCCTGCAGGTGACGGCGCTGTCCGTTAACTCCAGTACCTCCGAGCTTGTTGCCGCTGCCCGCGAGTTCTCGGTTTCGGCGGTTGCCGTGGCCGATGTCGCTCATGGCGATGACGCCGTGCTGCAGGAGTTGCCCGAGGGAACGAAGCTCGGCGTTGGCGCGCAGGCGGTTTGCGAGCTCGCGCGTCGCGACGATGTCGACTGCGTACTCGTCGCTATTGTGGGTGCCGCCGGTCTCGAGGCGAGCCATGCGGCCTTGACCTCAAATAAGCGCCTTGCCCTTGCCAACAAGGAGTCCCTCGTCGTCGGTGGCGACTTGCTTATGCCGTTGGCGCAACCGGGCCAGCTTATTCCAGTCGACTCTGAGCACTCCGCCATCTTCCAGTGCTATCTGGGGGAGAACCCACGCGAGGCTCATTGTATTTGGCTCACCTGCTCGGGCGGTCCGTTTTTTGGCCGCACGCGCGACGAGCTCGACCGCGTGACGCGTGCCGATGCCCTCGCACATCCCACGTGGGCCATGGGCGCCAAGATCACCATCGACTCCGCCACCCTCATGAACAAGGGCCTGGAGCGCATTGAGGCCATGCATCTGTTTAACTGCGACCTCGATTTCATTAACGTGGTCGTGCAGCGTCAGTCCAAGATTCACTCTATGGTCGAGTTCTCCGACGGCTCCGTGATGGCGCATCTCGGTGCTTCCGACATGCGTATTCCCATCCAGTTCGCGTTCTCGTATCCCGAGCGTTGGGATACTCCGGCGCCTCGTATCGATTTTCGCGAGTTGGGGCAGCTCACGTTTGATGCTGCCGACATGGATACCTTCCGCTGTCTGGCACTGGCCGAGCGTGCCGGCAAGACGGGTGGCACCATGCCGTGCGTGCTGAATGCCGCCAACGAAGTTGCCGTCGATGCCTTCCTGCACGATACCTGTACCTTTACCGATATCGATCGCATCGTTGAGTCCTGCATGGATGCACACGATACGCAGGCGGTCGCATCGTTTGAGCAGCTTCGCGATATCGATACGTGGGCTCGTGCCAAGGCCGCCGAGGTGCTTGCTGCAACCCGCTCTTAATCGTAAGGATTGCTTTTCGTTTTATGGATACTGTTCTGAGTGTTCTTTCCTCGGTCTTTTGGGGCCTTTTGATGCTATCCGTCCTCGTGTTTTTGCACGAGGGCGGCCACTTTTTGGCGGCGCGTGCCTGCGGCGTCCGTGTGACCGAGTTCTTTTTGGGCCTGCCGTGCCGCTTTGACATCCATTACACGTCGCGTCGCATTGGAACCAAGTTTGGCGTGACCCCGCTGCTGCTGGGTGGCTACGCTGCCATTTGCGGTATGGATCCGACCGACGTCTCGTGTGCCGACCGCGTGCTCGCGGCTATCTATCGTCATGGTCGCGTGACCGTGGCCGACCTTGCTGTCGAGCTTGAGCTTTCCGAGGAGGATGTGCTCGAGGCATGCGCCTTGCTCTTGGGTTGGGGCTCTATCGCGCCTTGGTATGAGGAAGGGGAGAAGCCCTCGCCGAGCTACTATCCCACCAAGTATCAGACGCTGCCGCGAGACGCGGCGGGCTACACCACCTTTGACGGCCGCCGGTTCGATCGCGAACATTCAACTGCCGAGGGCGATGTGTGGGAGCTGCCGTGCGGCGAGGCCGAGTTCCTTGCGCAAGAACGTTCGCACACCTATCTTGGCCAGGGCTTTCTCAAGCGCGCCTTTATGCTGCTCGCGGGTATTATTGTCAATATCTTGACGGGCTTTTTGCTCCTTATGAGTATCTATTCCATTGCGGGTGTCACCGTGCCGATGGATACCAACGTGATCGGTCAGGTTGACGAGGGGTCTATTGCCGCCAAGGCGGGTATCGAGGGCGGCGATGCGATCCTTTCGGTTGACGGAGTATCGTGCTCTACCTGGATGGACGTTTACGATGCCATCGGCAAGGCCGCCGGTAAGGACGATATCGCCATTGAGTATGAGCGCGACGGCAAGCAGCATTCGACCTCGGTTGCGCTCAAAAAGGACGAGCGCCTAGGTGTGTATGCCTCTACGCAGGTGGTCCGTTTAGACCCCATCACGTCGGCTCGACTTTCGTTCTCCTATGTCGTGCAGACAGCGGAGGGCATGATGCGCCTGCTCCAGCCGCAGCATACGATGGAGATTCTCGATCAGTCTTCTTCGATCGTGGGCATTAGCGTTATGTCCTCACAGGCTGCTGCTGCCGGCCCTGCCACGTTCCTTTCGTTTGCCGCCCTCATTTCGTTCTCGCTTGGCTTTATGAACCTGCTGCCCATCCCACCACTCGATGGCGGCAAGCTGGTCATCGAGATCATTCAAAAGATTGCTGGCCGCGAGCTTCCGCTCAAGGTCCAGACGATTGTGAGCTATGTGGGCATCGCGCTCTTTGTGCTGCTGTTTGTCTATATGCTTCGTTCCGACATCCTTCGATTTATTCTGTAGGGGAGTGTTTGGATTGTCTTTATCCCATCCTTTGCCTCGCGAGTTGACGCGCCCCGTGCATGTGGGCGGCGTGCAGATCGGTGGTGGCGCTCCGGTCGTGGTTCAGTCCATGACCTGCACCGATACCGCTGATGCCCAGGCAACGCTTGCGCAAGTGTGCGCGTTGGTGCAGGCTGGCTGCGATATCGTGCGCGTGAGCGTGCCCACCGAGGCCGCGCTTGAGGGTTTCCGCACCATCTGTGCTGAGTCTCCGGTGCCGATCGTCGCCGATATTCACTTTAACCACAAGCTGGCCATTGGCGCTGTGGAGGCCGGTGCTGCCAAGCTCCGCATCAATCCCGGCAACATTGGCGATTGGGCCAAGGTCGATGCCGTGATCGATGCCGCGGGTGCTGCGGGCTGCGCAATTCGCATCGGTGTCAACGCTGGTTCGCTTGAGCAGGATATCGCCGAGCGCGACGACCTCACGCAGCCCGAAAAGCTCGTGATGTCGAGCGAGCGCTTCGTCAAGCACTTTGAGGACCGCGGCTTTACGAACATTGTGCTTTCGGCCAAGGCCCATAGCGTGCAAACGACGCTCGGTACCTATCGAGCCCTGTCGCGTGAGATTCCCCACGTTCCGCTTCACCTGGGCGTGACGGAGGCGGGGACCAAGCTCCAGGGCACCATCAAGAGCTCTGTAGGCTTGGGTATCTTGCTTTCCGAAGGCATTGGCGACACCATGCGTGTGTCGCTCACAGCCGATCCGGTTGAGGAGCCGCCGGTTGCCTGGGGTATTCTGCAGTCGCTGGGCCTGCGTCGCCGTGGCCCCGAGATTGTCTCGTGCCCCACGTGCGCCCGCTGCCAGGTTAACCTTATTCCCATTGCCGAGGAGGTTACCGAGCGGCTTAAGAACTACTCCGCGCCGCTTTCGATCGCTGTGATGGGATGTGCCGTTAATGGCCCCGGCGAGGCTTCTGATGCCGATCTGGGCGTTGCTTGCGGACGTGGTCAGGCCTTGCTCTTTTCGCATGGCCAGATCATTGGTAAAGTAGCTGAGGACCAAATTGTCGACGCGCTTATGGCAGAGGTCGACAAGCTTATTGAGGAGAAATAAATGACCCGAGCAATGTATATGTCTAAGCTCTATGCGCCGACGCTTAAAGAGGATCCGGCGGACGCTGAGCTCGCTAGCCACCGCCTGCTGCTCCGTGCCGGCATGATCCGCAAAGAGGCCGCCGGCCTGTATTCCTATCTGCCGCTCGCATGGCGCTCGATTCGCAAGATCGAGAATATCGTGCGCGACGAGATGGACGCTGCCGGCGCCCAGGAGCTTATGATGCCTATCATGGTCGACGCCGAGTTGTGGCGTGAGTCCGGCCGCATCGACGCCTATGGCAAGGAGCTTGTGCGCTTTGACGACCGTCACGGTCGCGAGTTCGTCCTGGGCCCCACGCACGAGGAGACCGTCACGGCCCTGGTGCGCAATGAGCTGCGCTCCTACAAGCAGCTACCCGTTAACCTCTACCACATCCAGGATAAGTTCCGCGACGAGTTCCGCCCCCGCTTTGGCCTGATGCGCGGTCGCGAGTTCATCATGAAGGACGCCTACAGCTTCTCTGCCACGCAGGAGAGTCTGCAGGAGGAGTACGACAAGATGAAGCAGGCCTACGCCAACATCTGCGAGCGCTGCTACATCAAGGCTCTGCCCGTTGTCGCCGACTCCGGCGAGATCGGCGGCGACACCTCCGTCGAGTACATGGCTCTGGCCGACGCCGGCGAGGCTTCGCTCGTCTACTGCGACGATTGCGGCTTCGCTGCCGACGATGAGGCCGCAAGCACCAAGGTCGTTGTGACCGAGGGTCCTGGCGACGGTACGCTCACCAAGGTCGAGACTCCGGGCATGGGCACCATTGAGGCCGTCGCAAAGTTCTTCGGTTTCCCCGAGAACGGTACGCGAAAGTCGCTGGCGCTCATCGACGCCGAGGGCAAGCCGGTCGTGGCCATTGTCCCGGGCGACCACGAGCTCAATGACTGCAAGGCCGAGCACGTCTTTGGCAAGGGCTATCGCATGATGACCGACGAGGAGCTCCAGACCTACGGTCTGCATAAGGGCTTTATCGGACCGGTTAACCTGCCCGAGGGCATTCGTCTGGTCTGCGACGAGAGCCTGCGCGAGTCCAAACAGTGGGCCTGTGGTGCCAACGAGGTCGACTATCACTTTACCGGTGCCTGCCCCGAGCGCGACTTTACCGTCGACGAGTGGGCCGACCTGGTCACCGTCGTTGCCGGCGATCCCTGCCCGCACTGCGGCAAGCCGCTCTCTGCTGCCCGGAATCACCGCGACCTCGTACGGAGCAACGGAGACCGGCC
>CABRZY010000076.1 GCA_902475475.1 uncultured Collinsella sp. | reverse complement strand
GAGTGCAGGGGAGGAATGCTTGCTCATCGGAGGATCCTCACCTTCTTATCGATGTGGTTGCCAATGTGGCTCACCACAAAGGCTGTGCCCAGGTAGCCGAGCGCCGAGATAAAGAACGCGGCGACGCCGCCGAGCGAGCGCGTGTTGATGTAGCTCACCACGCCGGTGAGCTCCTGCGGTTTAAGCGGCACCTGGCTGCCGAGTGCGGTGGTGAGCATGACGGCGATAAAGAGGTTGGTCATGGGCAACACACTCGAGCGCAGTGCCTGCGGAATCACGATCTTGGCGAGGATGCGGTTAAAGCTCATGCCGAGCGAACGTGCGGCTTCGACCTGACCGACGCCAACAGTGTTGATACCGCTCATAAAGTTCTCGGAGCCAAAGGCCGAGCCCAAAAGGACCGTGGCGACGATAACGCAGGTGCGGTAGGGCAGGACGACCTTGAGCGGCGGCAGCGCGTAGACGACGATGATAAGCAGCGCGATGCCGGGGATGTTACGGAAGACCTGGACATACAGGTCGCCAAAGACGCGCAGCGGCTTGAGCGGCGACACGCGCATCACGGTGACGGCGACGGCCAACACCATGGCGATGGCAAACGACTCAAGCGTCATGCCCCAGGTTGCTAGCAGCGCGTCGATATAGTTCTGGCCATAGAGCGACCAGAGTTCGGAGAGACTCATGCGGACCTCCCGCCGATAAGGAAAGGGGCTCCCGTGTGTACGGAAGCCCCGACAACTCAGTGAGGAAACAGTTTGCCGCAATAAAGCGCATCGTGCGTTTCCGTATGGTTTCGTTGCGGCCGTTACCAGGCTCGCTGCCTAGGCGCCGATCTCGGGCAGCTCGGGAACGTTGGTGTCGCCCGTACGGTCGCCGATGCAGATCTGCCACAGCTCGGTCCAGGTGCCATCGTCCTCGATCTTCTTAAGGAAGTCGTTGACAAAGGCGACGCCGTCGGAATCGAGCGGCAGGCCAATGCCATAGGGCTCCTTGCTGCCGAAGGGCTTGCCGGCGATCTTGTACTTACCGGGCTCGCGGACCAGGGCGCTCTGCTGCATGTTGTTATCGATGACGTAGGCGTCAACGCGGCCCTGCTGGAGTGCCTGGCGGGCCTCCTCGTCGGTCTTGAACTCCTGCTGGCTGGCCTTGGGAGCGAACTCCTCCAGGATGGCGGGGCCGTTGGAGCCGGACTGGACGGCGACGTTCTTGTCGGCCAGGTCGTCGACGCTCTTAATGTCGTCGTTATCGGCGAGCACCAGGATGGCCTGCTGGGTGTAGTAGTAGGGGCCGGCAAAGGAGACAAGCTTCTTGCGCTCGTCAGTGATGGTGTAGGTGGCAAAGACGGCGTCGACCTGGCCGTTCTGCAGGACGGACTCGCGCGTGTCCGAGGTCACCTGGGTGATCTCGACCTTGTTCTCGCCCAGAATGTAGTTGGACAGGAGCTGTGCGATACCGGCGTCGAAGCCGCGGGTCTGACCGTCTTTCTCGTTGAGGAGGGAGAAGAGCGTAGAGGTCTGAACGCCGCCGATCTTAAAGACGCCGGCGTCCTTGACGGCCGTGGCCCAGGTGCTGGCGGCGATGGCGTCGTCATCGGCCTTGGGGCCGTTGTCGACGAGCTTGTCGAATGCCTTAGCGTCGAGCGTGGTGGAAGCCTCGGTATCCTCGGAGCTCTTGGAGGAGCCGGCGGCGGAACCCTTGTCGGCCTCGGCGCTGGTGTCGGAGCAGCCGGCAAGACCAAGGCCGGCGACGGTTGCGAAGGTGGCGGCAACGAAGCCGCGGCGGTCGAGAACGACCTGCTGGGAGAGGTTTTTGCTCATGGTAGAACACCTTTCTCAATAAAATCCCTAGCGGTTGAGTAGAGTTATACCCTATCGCGCTCAAATGGGTCAACACGAAATAACTCAGAAACATACTTGTCTTATGGGTTATTCTACCTACCAAAAAGGGACAGGCACCTTTGTGGTGGTTTTGGCCGATGCGGCGGCATGCCTTGTTGCTTTGTCTCGATCTGTAACATCTGCAGCCGTTTTTGCCGAGTAACTGTTACAGATTGAGATTTTCTCTTCAGGGGAATTCGAATGTCTCAATCTGTAACATCTGGACGGTCAAAAGGTCCCTATCTGTTACAGATTGAGACAAAGGTCTGGGACTACGACGTCTTATCTAGATCTGTAACAGTTAGACGGAAATTCGGGCCCTAGATGTTACAGATTGAGATAATCGCATCGTGAAAACAAAAACCTCCGCAGGGGTGCTTCCCTTGCGGAGGTTTTCTTACTCGTTGAGTAGTCTCACGGCTTCGGCGGCCATGTTCTCGACTGTCATGCCGTTCTGGGCAAGCAGTTCGTTGGGGTCGTAGCGGTCGGGGAAGCCCTTGGCGATGCCGAAAGTGCGCGTGCGCAACGGCGTGCATGCCAGATAACATGCCACGCGCTCGCCCCAGCCGCCGTCCAAGACGCCGTCCTCGAGGGTGACGACAACGCGATGCTCGGCGGCAAGGCTGTCGAGGAACTCACGGTCAAGCTCGGTTGCAAAGCGTGGGTTGACGAGCGTGGCCTCGATACCGTACTCGGCGGCCAAACGGTTTGCCACGCGCTCGCCCAGCTCAAAGAAATCGCCAAGCGCGAGCACGGCAACGTCGCGACCCTGGCGCACCACGTTGTAGCGAACGGCGCTGTAGTCGGTGCCTTCGGCGGGCGCAAGGTCGGGACGGCTCACCAGGCCAATACCAGGTACACGAATCGCCACGGGATGCTCGCGGTGGTCGAGCGACCAGCTCAGCATGGACAGATATTCCTCCATGCAGGCAGGTGCAAGGTAGCGCATGTTGGGAAGTCCGCCCAGCATGGAAATATCAAAGAACGAAAGGTGCGTCTCGGACGTGGTGCCAAAGATTGACGCACCAAACACCAAAATGGTTGCGGGGGCGTCGTTGAGGCACAGGTCGTGCCACAGCTCGTCGTAGGCGCGCTGCAAAAACGTGCCGTACACACCAAAGACTGGCTTGGCGCCCGAGCGCGCAAGCGCGGTGGCAAAGGTCACGGCGTGCTCCTCGGCAATGCCCACATCGACGAACTGTTTGCCGGCGGCAGCGCGAAGCTCGGGTGTAAAGCCCATAATGTAGGGCGTGGCGGCCGTGATGCCAACGACCTGTGGATCGCGCTCGATGGCGGCGCTGAGCGCCTCGCCCGTAATGTCAGCATAGGTGCGCGGCGCGGGCTCGCTCGGATGGCCCGGGCAAAGCTTGCGCCCGGTCGCCATGTCAAACGGACCCACGTGGTGCCAGCGTTCGGGGTCGCTCTGGGCCGGCTCAAAGCCCTTGCCCTTGGCGGTGGAGACGTGCAGCACGATGGGATGATCGATATTGCGCAGTTCCTGCAGCGCGTCGACCAGGGCCAACACGTCGTTGCCGGCGTCCAAATAACGGTAGTCGAGTCCCATCGCGCGGAAAACGTTGCGCTCACAGGTGCCGTTGCTGGTGCGCAGCTCGGCCAGATTGCGATAGAGGCCACCGTGGTTCTCGGCGATGGACTGGTCGTTATCGTTGACGATGATGATCAGGTTGCCGTCGAGTTCGGCGGCATTGTTGAAGCCCTCAAACGCCAAGCCGCCTGAAAGCGAGCCGTCGCCAATGATGGTGATGACGTTGTAGCTGTCGCCCGCCAGATCGCGGGCGTGTGCCAAGCCGCAGCCCAGGCTCACCGATGTGGAGGTGTGGCCCATGGCGAACAGGTCGTGCTCGGACTCGTCGGGATTGGCAAAGCCAGAAGCCTCGCCAAAACGTTCCGGATCGATATAGGTATACGCGCGCCCGGTCAGCGCCTTGTGGGCGTAGGTCTGGTGCGAAACGTCAAAGACAATCTTGTCGATAGGGGAGTTAAACACGCGATGAAGCGCAACCGTAAGCTCAACGACGCCCAGGTTGGGGGCAACGTGTCCGCCGACAGCGGCGGAGCTTTCGAGGATGGCGTGGCGAATCTCGCCGCAGAGCAGCGGAAGCTCGGCGCGGTCGAGAGCCTTGACGTCCTCGGGCGTTGTCGTTTGCGTAAGCAGCATCGTTGTGGGTTACTCCATGCGAATCGAGCGCCGGCGCTCCCTCGGCCGACACAATTGCACAAGACAGTCTCGCACATTTTGGCGTTTGATATGTGACGGCGGCGCGGTAATTCGACAACTGGTGGGGCAAAACGTTTTGTCCGATGCCATACTGATAGATTCGATGATGATTTTTTCAATACGTGCAGGCCGTGGCTTGCCGCCGTGAGCCGCTGGAAGGAGGCAGCATGTCCGATGCCGTTCGTGCCGAGAAAATCGCGCACGAGGTCGACGATGCCGCCCGCCAGCTGGCCCAGGCGGGCCGCTTGGACCTGACGCGCGAGTTTATCCAGCATGGCGACGTGACGGTCTATGCACATGTGACCTCGGTGGCACGGGCAAGTCTGTCCTTTGCCGAGCACTTGGGCCGTGCTGGCATTTCGATCGACCGTGCCTCGCTGCTGCGCGGAGCCTTGCTGCACGACTACTTTCTCTATGACTGGCACGATCCCGACCCAAGCCATCGGCTGCATGGCTTTCGCCACCCGTTTTTTGCCCTGGCACGTGCGGAGGAAGATTATGAGCTGACGCCGCGCGAACGGAATATTATCGTGCGGCATATGTTTCCGCTGGTGCCGGTGCCGCCGACGTGTCGTGAAGCTTGGATTGTATGCCTGGCAGATAAATGGTGTGCTCTGCGTGAGACGGTCGCCGGTCGTCTGCGGCGCAAGGACGAGACAGACGATAGCGTGAGTAAAGCATCGAGCGAAAAGAGGAGAGGGTAGACGGTGGGGACCGCGATTGATATGGCGTTTGGCGGCGCGACGCTTGCCGCCTGTCCGCTCTCGGCGCTGGTGCTCTCGTTTGCCTTTTACGGTTTTTGCGGTTGGGCATGGGAATCGACGGTCTGCGCCATGCTCAACCACGGACGCTTTGCCAACAGTGGCTTTTTGCTGGGGCCGTGCTGCCCCATCTATGGCGCGGGCGGCATTGCCTGCTGGCTGCTGTTGCGTGGGATTCCGGATGCCTCGAGCCAGTTTGTCGCTGCAGCGCTCGTATGCAGCGTGATTGAGTACAGCGTAGGCGTGCTGTTGGAAAAAACAACGGGCGCTCGCTTTTGGGATTACTCGCACCTGCCTTTTAACTTGCACGGACGCATCTGTCTGTACTGGGCCTGCGCGTTTGGCTTGGGTGCGTTGTGTATTTGCCGTTTAGTGGAGCCGGCATTGCTGAGGCTGCTTGGCCATCTGCCGGTGCTGATTGTGCGGTTGTCCGCCTTTATCGTCGCGGTCGCGATGATGGTCGACGCGGTGTGCTCGTTGGCGAGCTGGCGGCGTCTGTCTGATCAGCTGGAGCGGGTCCGGGCCGACCTTGCCGACCGCATCAATGAGTCGCTTGCCGATGCCTCGGACTCAATGCTCGAACGTATTCCCGATTCTACGATTGACTCGGTGGCACAGACGCACATCCGTAGCCGTGCCGTTAACGCGTGGCTGGCCGAGCTGGGTGACGCCGCGCTCGATGCCCTGCGCGAGAAGGCTTCGATGCCGACGTTTATCTCGGATGGTGCTCGCGGCCTGGCGCTCGCTGCCCGCCGCGTGGCCGATGCCGCGCCGAACATGCCGCGTCCGTCGCTCAGTCGTCGCCTTGCCGGCAAGCGCATGAGCCGTCCGGTGCCAAGCGTGTCGCTCAGCCGCCGCGACCTACGCTTCTTTAACGCCTTCCCGCGTCTGCGCATCAATCGCTACGAAGGTGTCATTCGAGCAACTAATCTCCGCGACCGAGCCCGCGAGCTGTTCCGCCACTAGCCGGGACGGGCGCGCTCACGGCTTCCTTGCTCGCGTATTTCCCGTCCGTTTCGCGTCCGTTGCCGCGCCGTTTCCAAGATTGCGGCACCGTTTCCATTCGACAACGCAGCGTTTAACAACGCCGTATCTGGTCTACACCAGTTGCCCCTCGGCCGCATTATGGGCGCCGACAACGTTCATGCGACCAAGGGAGAGCGAATGTACGATACAGGATCGACAACGTTTATGCTCGTCTGCACCATGCTCGTGTTTTTAATGACACCGGGTCTGGCGTTTTTCTATGGCGGCCTGTCCAGGCGCAAAAATGTCATCAACACCATGCTCATGTGCTTTGGCGCCATTGGTTTGGTCGGTGTACTGTGGATTGTTGCCGGCTGGTCGCTGGCCTATGGCGGTAACGGCTCGAGTCCGTTTATTGGAGGCCTTGACCAGCTGCTGTGCCTGCCGGTGCTCGGCCAGGTGCTGCAGGCGGCTGAGGGCAATGCCGCGGATGGCGCCGTCTATCCTCGGATCATTAACATCGCCTTTCAGATGGCGTTTGCCATGATCACGGCCGCTATCGTCACGGGCAGCCTGGCCGGCCGCGTTAAGTTTGGTGCCATGACGGCCTTCCTGGGCATTTGGCTGCTCGTGGTCTATGCGCCGCTCGCCCACATGGTCTGGGGCGGCGAGGGCTCCTTTATCGGCGACATCATCGGCGCACTCGACTTTGCCGGCGGCGACGCGGTGCACATCTCGTCCGGTCTGACGGGCCTGATTCTCTGCTTAATGCTCGGCCGTCGTCGCGGCTTTGGCATGGTGAGCTATCGTCCGCATAACGTGCCGTTTGTGGCGCTAGGCGCCGGCCTGCTTTGGTTTGGCTGGTTTGGCTTTAACGGCGGCAGCGAGTTTAAGGCCGATGCCGTGGCGGCACTCGCCATCCTCAACACCGTGACGGCCAGCGCGGCAGGCATGGTCTCGTGGCTTGCCGTCGAACGCGTGCATACCGGCCGCCCCACGCTGGTGGGTGCCAGCACCGGTTTGGTTGCGGGCCTTGTGGTGGTCACGCCCGGCGCGGGCTTTGTCGAGCCGTGGGCAGCGCTGGTTATGGGCCTGATCGTGTCGCCCGTCTGCTACTTGGCCATCAGTCATCTTAAGACCAAGTTCGGCTACGATGATGCGCTCGACGCGTTCGGTTGCCACGGCATTGGCGGCATCTTGGGCGGCGTGCTCACGGGCCTGTTCTGCGTGCCGGAGCTCTCGTGGACCGGTAAGGGCGGCCTGCTCTACACGGGCGACGTGTCGTTGCTCATCTCGCAGATTTTGGGCATTGTGGTGACGGTCGCTATTGTGCTGGTGCTCGATTTGGTGATCGCCGCGGTGGTCAAGGCGCTGTTCCACGGCAGCCTGCGTGTGGACGAGGCCGACGAGGCGCTGGGCTTGGATGCGAGTCAACACGGCGAGAGCGCATACCCCTCGTTCTCCGGACTCGACTAGCAGCTTCCCCAAGCACCGCACCTTGCCGTTCAATCGTCGCTCACGTACTTAAGTACGCTTCGCTCCTCTTTCACGGCAATCTGCGGCACTTGGGAAACCTGCTAAGACCAGTCAGTTGAACTTTTTGATCTCTGAGGTTGGTTTGCGGCATTTGGAAAACCCGTGCCACATGAATGAGCAATTCATTTCTTTATTAAAGAGAGGAATTCACTATGAAGAAAATTACGGCGATCGTTCGTGCTGAGAAGCTTGAGGTTCTTAAAGATGCGCTGTTTGCTGCTGATGTTCGCGGTATGACTATCAACCAGGTGCAGGGCTGCGGCTCACAGCATGGCTGGAAGGAATACGTGCGCGGCAACGAGTTGCTTGTCAACACGATTCCTAAGGTGCAGTTCACGCTCATTTGCGCCGATGAGCACGTCGACGGCATTGTCGACATCATCTGCAGCGCCGCCCGCACCGGCGCCGTCGGAGACGGCAAGATTTGGGTCGAGCCGGTCGAAGAAGTTATCCGCATCCGTACTGGCGAACACGGCCCTTCTGCGGTTTAGGACAATCTTTCGACTGACGGGCGTGCCTCTCTTGGGGCGCGCCCGTTCTCGTCTACAATATCGTGCAGACGAAGGAGAGGCATGCCCATGATCAAGATGTTTGCGAGTGACTTAGACGGAACGCTGCTGAACGCCCTGC
>CABRZY010000075.1 GCA_902475475.1 uncultured Collinsella sp. | reverse complement strand
GGGTAAGCCCGGTGCTTTTCTTGATATCGATCGCGTGACCCACGGGCTGCGCCCCGTGGAGGAGCGCAGCCGCGATTTCGATCCGCTGTACGTGGAGCTCGACGACGATGCGCGCCGTGCCCAGGCGAGCCGCTGCATGATGTGCGGTGTGGCGTTTTGTCAGATGGGTGCGAGCTTTGGCAAGGCGCGTCCGAGTGGCTGCCCGCTGCACAATCTGATTCCCGAGTGGAACGAGCTAGTGTATCGCGGCCGCTGGGACGAGGCTGCCGAGCGTCTGTCACTCACCTCGCCCATGCCCGAGTTCACGAGCCGTGTGTGCCCGGCGCTGTGCGAGGCCGCGTGCAACCTGGGCTCGGTCGACGGCCAGCCCACGACGATTCACGATAACGAGCGCGCGATCAGCGACCATGAGTGGGCCAACGGCGGTCCGCGCCGCTTTGAGCCGGCGGGGGAGGGCGCGCCCACGGTTGCCGTGGTGGGCTCCGGTCCTGCTGGTCTGGTGGCAGCATGGGAGCTTGCGCGTCGCGGTGCCCGCGTGACGGTGTTTGAGCGTGACGACCGCCCGGGCGGCCTGCTCATGTACGGCATTCCCAACATGAAGCTCGAGAAGTCCGTGGTCGAGCGTCGTGTGGCACTTATGCGCAAGCTGGGCATTGTGTTCGAGCTGGGTGCCGACGTTACGAACCCTGCGGTGGCGGCCAAGCTCAATGGCTTTGACGCCGTCGTGGTGGCTGCCGGTGCTCGCGCCCCGCGTGGGCTTTCGGCTGCGAACATTGATGTCCCGGGCGTGGTGTATGCCGTGGACTACCTGACGGCTTCGACCGTCTCGGTGCTCGATGGCGGCGAGCCCGCGGTGAACGCGCGCGGCCTGGACGTTGTGGTCATTGGCGGCGGCGATACCGGTAACGACTGCGTGGGCACCGCGGTACGTCAGGGTGTGCGCAGCGTGCGCCAGTTTGAGTTCTTGCCGGCGGCGCCCGATAAGCGCGCGGCGAGCAACCCCTGGCCGCAGTGGCCCAACGTTAAGAAGACCGACTACGGTCAGCAGGAGGCTATCGCTGCCATGGGCGGCGAGATGCGTGCCTGGGGCGTGGATACGCTCGAGGTGCTGCTGGACAAGAAGGGCGCGGCAGCGGGCCTGCGCGTGGTCGATCTGGATTGGTCGGCTGGCAAGCCCGAACGCATCGCGGGCTCCGAGCACGAGGTGCCGGCCCAGCTGGTGCTCATCGCCTGTGGCTTTACGGGTCCGGAGCATGGCGTGTTCGATGCGGTAGGCGTGCCTGTTGCCACCGCTGGTCGTCCGCTGCCTGTGATGGCTGCTGAGGGCTCGCACCTCGCGGCACGTGCTGACAACGTTGCCGCGGACGCCACGCCGGTATACGTGGCCGGTGACGCTCGTAACGGCAGCTCGCTCGTGGTGAACGCTATGGCCGACGCCCTGGCCTGCGCAGCCGAAGTCGCCGAGGCGCTGGAGCTGTAAAGCAGTCATTTAAGAACGTCCCCAACGACTAGTCGTTGGGGACGTTCTTTTTTGTCTGGTCGTTGGGGACACTCCTTGCGGGTTTGCGACCGATTTGCTCGTTTGCTGACGTTCGAGCGTTCATTCGCCGACGTTTGCGCCTGTGGTGCTCTGCTGTTTCTGTGGTGACAGCGGGCGTTTGGCTCAAAATGGCGGGTCGGCTGTCTATATCTACCTGCCGTTTCTTTGCGGTGCGCATTTTCGGTCAAGTTTCGTCAAGTGTTTGGTCAGCATCTGGTTTGCAGCCGGAGGCCTATTTTGCCCGCGCTGGTCGTGGCCGACCACCCTCCTCGTAAGCTCAAATTGAGGTCTATCAGTTTGAGGAGGATGCCATGACTGACCACGTTTTAGACCGAGCGCAGCTGGCCGAAGCCGTCGGCAACGATATTGCCGACATGGCCCATTTTTGGATGCTGCGGAAGTTTCAGTTTTTGGAGCCGGCGCGCGAGCAGTTCGAGATCATTGTCGACCCGTGGCTCGGCTATTGCACCGAGCCTTCTCAAAACGAAATCATGGCCTACAACATGGCATTTACCGATTGGCTGCTCTTCGAGCGCCCCTATCGCCATGGCAAGACGCTGCTCGAGCTGTATGTTGATGAGCCGCCGGCATCGCTTTCGCCTGCCTCGCTCAAGCGGCTCGAGCAGGTGCGCGACACACAGTATTTCTCGCGTTTTGGCATTTTGGACAAGGATCCCGCGACTGGCATGGTTGCGCTGAAGGATACGCGCACCGACCTTCGCTTTGATGTCTACGACCCGCATATCGTGCAAAAGGAGCATTGGAGTGACGGCGCGATTGCGGTGCGCCTCGCCTGCGTCGACGATGTCTGGCTGACGGCGGGACAGCTCTATCTGTATGACATCGCGCGCCTGAGTGACACGGCGGTCGATGGGCCGGGTGCGGTGCATCCGGAGGACCTGCAGGACGGCTTTGACACCTCGTGCATCAGCTTCTTCTTGCGTCTGGTCCGCGACATCATGGGCGCCCAGGGGCGCTACGTAAAGTCCCTCAACATCTACGAACAAGAATGGGAGTAGGGGATGTGACTGGTGTCGCCCTGCTGCCCTGACTTTGTCTCAATCTGTAACGTTTGGCGGCTGTTTGGGCCCGTAACTGTTACAGATCGAGATGTTCGGCAACGGGTTGGGAGAATGTCTCGATCTGTAACATCTACAGGCCCAATTTCGACCTTCCTGTTAAAGATTGAGACAAAGGCTGGACGCGGTGTCGAAAGATCTTGTTCTGTAACAACTAGAGGCTCAAAGACTGTCTTCCTGTTACAGATCAAGACATTTGTCAGCGGAGGCAACGGTGACGATGGTCCATTTGTCTGACGTGGTGGTGATGAAAGTGTCTAATACCGTTCTCAAACACAAACATGCGACTCGCAACACGTTGGCGCGGAATAGGATGCTCGCGCGGCTCACGGAGACGGCCAAGCAAGGTGCGCTGCTCGCAACGCATGACAATACCGAGCTTATGTGGCTACGGCGCCATGTTGGAACCGACGATATCGCGGAGCCCGAGCCGTACCTGTTCTGTTTTCAGCATGATTGGGATGCATTGACGCCTGCAGAGCGAGCGCTGAGGACTATCAAAGGGCTTGCGGAATTTCATCCCGATTGGGCGTTTTGGGGCTATGACGCGGCACTTTTGTGGGGTCTGGAGGTGCCGAATGATCTGCTCGGGCTGCGTTTTCTTGTTAAGACGGGTTGTTCGGTGACGTTGAGCAGCGGGTGCAGGTTGTTGCGTCCTCAGATGGCGGGAGCGCTTGAGCGCGTCGACGGCGTGCGGGTGACGTCGTTTTGGCGCACGGTGGAGGATTGTCTGCTGCGTGCGCCGTTTTCGTATGGTCTGGCGATCGCCGATTCTGCACTGCGGGCGAAGGGCGTATCACGTGGGGATTTGTGCGAGCGCCTCCGCGCCGATTGCGAGGGCAGGCGAGGGTATCGCAGGGCACGGGCGATTGCGTCGTATGCGGACGGGCTGTCCGAAAACGGCGGCGAGTCTCGGTTCCGAGCATTCTTTATTGCGTACGGCTTTCCGGTTCCGGAGCTGCAGGCGGAGTTTCGCGACCCGCTCGATCCGAGCCAGGTGTTTCGCGTCGACTATTTTTGGCGGCTCGAGGACGGGACGTGTGTCATCGGCGAGCTCGACGGAAAGGGGAAGTACACCTTGCAGAACGGTGAGGGCCGGGAGTCGGTCGACCCATTCGTGGCAGAGCGTCAGCGGGAATCTCATCTGACAATGCTCGGGCATAAGGTGCTTCGGTTTACGTTTAACGAACTCAAAGACCCGGGGAAGCTGGTCGAGAAAATGAGGTTGGCGGGTATTCCTCGGCAGGCTGAATTGGCTGAGGAGTGGAGACGTCAGTGGTATGGGCGCTGAGAGGTTTTGTCTCAATCTGTAACGTTTAGAGGTTATTTGAGCTCGTAACTGTTACAGATCGAGACAAACCGGTGAAGCGTCGACCGAATGTCTTGATCTGTAACAGCAAGGGGCCCAACAACCCTGTATCTGTTACAGATCGAGACATTTCCCTGGTGTTGCTGGGGTGGAGCTGCAACGTATTCCGTCCCCCACATCCCCTCTTCCCTCCGTTAACCGATATGCTCGACTTTAGTTTGCTGCATTAGGTGATAATGGACAAATGTTCAAGTTAATCGTGAGGGAGGAGCTCGATATGGCGTCTGCCGATCGTTCCACGTTGTTTATCAATGCGACCGTCCTGGATGGTTCGGAGCATATGGAGCCGCAGCCCGACATGGCCGTGGTCGTTGAGCGCGGTGTCATCACGTGGATGGGGCTGAGTGCTGTGGCGCAGGCGCCTGCGGGCGCTGAGGTTATCGACCTGGCGGGTGCGTATCTCATGCCCGGTCTCATCAATATGCATGTGCATCTGTGCGGTTCGGGCAAGCCGGTTTCGGCGGGCGATGCAGGCACGCTGATGAAGAAGCTCGATAATCCCGTGGGGCGCGCCATCGTGCGCCATATTCTTAAGGGCAGCGCCCAACAACAACTGGCAAGTGGCGTGACCACGGTGCGCGGTGCGGGTGACCCGCTGTTTGCCGATCTGGCCGTGCGCGATGCTATCGATGCCGGCAAGTATCAAGGTCCTCGCCTGGTGGCGCCGGGAACGGGCGTCACGGTGCCGGGCGGCCATGGTGCGGGCTTGTTCGCCCAGGTGGCCAACGGTCCCGCCGAGGCAGCCGAACAGGTGCGCGACCTGTATGCGCGTGGTGCCGACGTCATTAAGCTGTTCGTGACGGGCGGCGTGTTCGACGCTACCGAGGTGGGCGAGCCGGGCGTGCTGCGCATGCCGGTCGAGGTTGCCGCGGCGGCGTGCAAGGCGGCGCACGATATGGGCCTTCCTGTTATGGCTCATGTTGAGAGTACCGAGGGCGTGAAGGCCGCGCTTGAGGCCGGCGTTGACACGATTGAGCACGGCGCTCCGCTGACGCCCGAGATCCTGGAGCTGTACCGTGGCGCCGCGGGTACACAGCTTGAGGGGCGCGCGCCGAGTGTGACCTGCACTATCAGCCCGGCGCTGCCGTTTGTATTGCTCGACCCGGAAAAGACCCATTCGACCGATACACAAAAGAAGAACGGCGACATCGTGTGCTCGGGCATCATCGAGAGCGCCCGTGCCGCACTGGAAGCTGGCGTTAAGGTGGGCCTTGGCACGGACTCGAGCTGCCCGTTCGTGACGCAGTACGACATGTGGCGTGAGGTGGCCTATTTTGCCAAGTACGTGGGCGTGAGTAACGCCTTCGCGCTGCATACGGCCACGCAGGTCAATGCCGAGCTGCTGGGGCTGGGCGGCGAGACCGGCACAATCGAGTGCGGCAAGGCCGCCGATATTCTGGTGACGCGCGAGAGCCCTCTGGACGACCTGGCGGTGTTGCGTGAACCGATGCATGTGATGTGCCGCGGTGACCTGGTGCGCAAGCTCAAGGTGAAGCGCATTCCCGAGGTGGATGCCGAGCTCGATGCGATTATGGCCATGCCCGCTGAGGCGCTGGCCGAGGAGCTTGCCCGCGATGGCGTAGCGTAAGCGCTGGTGTGACGGAAACGACAGCTTCACCGTCGCATGCTGTCGCCCCATGCAAAAAGCCGAGGTCTCAACATGAGGCCTCGGCTTTTTTATCGACAAATATGTAAGATGCAGGACAAACACTTCTGATGCATTTGTCCCATGTGCGGGCGCTAGGAGCGGGTTTCCATCTTGGCGTGGCACTTGGGGCAGGTGACGCGGATCTTGCCCTTGCCCTTGGGGACGGACAGCATCTGGCCGCAGTTGGGGCACTTGAGGTACGCCGTGGTCTTGCGACCCTTCCACATCTTCTTGGCCGTTCGCTTGGCGCGCTCAAAGTCTTCCTTGCTGGTGCCGGCCGCACGCGAGGCGTTGGCAGCCGCGGTCCCGCCGCCCAGGCTGGCGACGAACTTGCCCAGACAGGGAACGTTGGCAGTCGCGGCAACGAAGTCATCATTTTCCTTGCGGCGGGCGTCGATGTTTTTGGACAGGCCACGCAGCACGCCGAGTACGATTACGGCGATGGCGATCCAGCTGAGCCACTGGTGGTGGGCCATCGATCCGACCATCGCGAAAATAATTCCTATGAAGCCCAGCACGATGGTGAGCTCATCGGCGCCGTTGCGACCCTTCATAAAGTCATTCATGCGAATTGCCTTTCATTCGATATGCTGCACGCCTTTATACCCCTTTTGGTGCATTGGGGACAGGTTAATCTGCACCAAGGTGGTGCAAACGTACCTGTCCCCAATGCACCAATTACTTGGCGAGCTTGTCGACGACGCGCTCTATCTCGGCGAGCTTGGCGGCTTTGAGCTCCTCGTCGCCCGATTCGATGGCCGAGGCGACGCAGCCCTCGATGTGCGCCTTCAACACATCGGCGTTGATGCGCGCGATGAGCGCCTGCGTGGCCATGAGCTGCGTGGAAATATCGACGCAGTAGCGGTCCTCATCGACCATCCGCAGGATGCCGTCGATCTGGCCGCGCGCTGTCTTGAGCATACGGGTCACCGATTTGTGGTCTGCCATCATGGCGGGTCCTCGTTTCTGGTCGATCTTCCGGATGCCCCCGTCGGTTGCGGTGAAATACGGACCGTTTAAAGGCCTAGGGCGGCACAACAGTCCGTATTTCACCGCAACTTCTGAGGATTCAGTAGGCGGCGTCTGCTACGCGGCGGTCACGGATAGGGCGTGGAACTTCTCGCCGGCGTCCTCGACGGCGGCAACGAGCTGCTCAGCGGTCACGGTGTCGGCGCACTCCACCTGTACGGTCTGGGTCTCGTGATCGGCGTCGGCGTCGGTCACGCCGGCAACGTTGAGCAGTGCCGTCTCGACAGTGGCGTCGCAGTGGCCGCACATAAGGCCGGAAGTCTTGATTGTGTAACGCATGGGTGTACTCCTTATCGATTGAGAATATCTGACAGTTTAGTCGTGAACAGCGTCATCTTAAAGGTGTGCTGAGGTGCCCGAGATTGCCCCGAAAGAGGAGCGAAGCGTACTTGGGTACGCGAGCGACGGTTTGAGGGGCAAGGTCGGGTGCTTCAGCGCGCCGTCTTGGGCTTAAAGGATTTCAGGCGCAGCGCGTTGGACACAACGCATACGCTCGACAGGCTCATGGCTGCGGCGCCAAACATGGGCGAGAGCTGCCAGCCGGTGAGGGGGAAGAACACGCCCGCCGCCAGCGGAATGCCGATGCCGTTGTAGAACAGTGCCCAGAACAGGTCCTGCTTGATGTTGCGGATCGTGGCGCGCGACAGCTCGATGGCTCGGGCGACGTCCATGAGGTCGCTGCGCATGAGTACCACATCTGCCCCTTCTTTGGCGATGTCGGCGCCGGTACCGATGGCAAGGCCCACGTCGGCGCGCGCCAGGGCGGGGGAGTCGTTGATGCCGTCGCCCACCATGGCGACCTTGCCGTCCGCGTCCTGCAGTTCGCGCACATGGCGTTCCTTGTCGGCGGGGAGGACGTCGGCGATGACTTGCTCGCTGCTCAGTCCCACGCGGCGGGCGATTGCTTCGGCAGTGACGCGGTTGTCGCCGGTGAGCATGCGCACGTCGACGCCAAGCGAGCGCAATGCGGCGATGGCCCCGGCGCTCGTCTCCTTGACCTCATCAGCCACGGCAATGGTGCCGGCAAGCTCGCCGTTCTTGGCAAAGAACAGCGGCGTCTTGCCCTCGGCGGCAAATTGCTCGGCAAGACCCGCGGGCACGGTAACGCCCAACTCGTCCATCAGGCGTACGTTGCCGGCTGCAATGGCGTTTTGCCCCTCGTGCGCCGTAACGCCACGACCGGGCACGGCAGTAAAGTCTTCGACCATGCGCGCGACGATCCCGCGTGTCTCGCACTCGGCCATAATCGCCTCGGCCAGCGGGTGCTCGCTCGAGCGCTCCAGCGCGGCGGCCAGCTTGAGCAGCGCTTTTTCGCTCATGGCGGGCGGTAGGTACCGTGGTGCTCGAT
>CABRZY010000074.1 GCA_902475475.1 uncultured Collinsella sp. | reverse complement strand
CGGGATCGATCAGCCCGCGCACGCGCGCAAAATGCTTGGCGTTGACGATATGCCCGTAGTCCTCGTTATCGAGCGGATGCTCGCCAAACATACGGCGGGCCTCCTCCTTGATAAGGTCCAGCAGCTCATCGTGCACGCGCGCATCGACCAGTAGGTAGTCGGGCGCCACGCAGGTCTGCCCCACGTTGAGCCACTTACCAAAGGCGATACGCCGTGCCGCAACCTTCAAGTTTGCCGTCGCATCCACGATACAGGGACTCTTTCCGCCCAGCTCAAGCGTCACGGGCGTAAGGTTTTTACTTGCGCGCTCCATGACGAGCTTGCCGACCGGAACGCTACCGGTAAAGAAGATCTTGTCCCAGCACTCATCGAGCAACGCTTCGTTCTCGGCGCGCCCGCCCTCGACAACCGTCACCAGGCGCGGATCAAATGCCTCTTCACAGATTTGCTTGAGCACCGCGCTCGATGCCGGAGCATAGGCACTCGGCTTGATGACCACGGTATTGCCCGCGGCAAGGGCGCCGGCGAGCGGCTCGAGTGTTAGCAAAAACGGGTAGTTCCACGGAGCCATGATGAGTGTGACGCCATAGGGCACGGCTTGCGTTTTGCACACGCTCACGGCGTTAGCGAGATCGCACGGACGCAGGCGCGGACGACTCCACCGAGCCACGTGAGCGATCTGATGTCGAATCTCGGAAAGCGACGTACCAATCTCGCACATATAGGCCTCGTCATGCGACTTCCCCAAATCGGTCTTGAGCGCATGGGCGATATCGGCCTCGTGGGCCCGCACCGCATCGCGTAAACTCACGAGCGCGCGACGTCGAGCATCGACATCAAACGTGGCGTGTGTCTTAAAGTAGGCGCGCTGATCGCCGACGATGCGCGCAATTTCCTCGGTGTTCATGGACCCTCCTAATTCTCGTCCTCAAACATACCACCTGCAACGACTTCGTACATATGCTCGAGCTCCAAGCGGTCCATTAGAAGCGGAACGGGGTATAGCGGATTGGCCTCGGCATCGGCATGCGCCGCCATCTCGGGAATGTCAGAGCGGCGAATGCCCAAGACATATTTGGGGATTCCCAGGGCCTCGTTCATGCGGTCGACCCAATCGATAAAGGCCTCGGCCGCAAGACTATCCTGCGCGGTAGCCGGCGCAATGCCCGCCATGCGAGCAAGATCGGCAAGCTTGGGGGCGGCGGCGTCACCATAAGCGCGAAGCATGTGCGGCAGGATGATCGCGTTGGCCAAACCGTGCGGAATTCCGTATCGGCCGCCCAAACTGTGCGCGATGGCATGCACATATCCGACATAGGAGCGGGTAAACGCAACGCCCGCCTTATACGCCGCCGAAAGCATATTGCGACGAGCGCGCATGTCGTCACCATGTTCATAGGCCTCGAGCAAATTGTCGTGGATGAGCTGCACCGCCTGTCGCGCCATCTTGCGCGTATAGGGCGTAGTACTTCGCCCGATAAACGCCTCGACGGCATGCGTCAGGGCGTCCATGCCCGTCTGCCCCGTAATGGAGGCGGGCAGACCGCGCGTAAACTCGGGGTCGTGCACCGCAAAGCGCGGGATAAGCACAAAGTCGTTAATGGGGTACTTGTAGTGCGTCTCGTCATCGGTAATTACCGCCGCAAGCGTGACCTCGCTTCCCGTACCTGCCGTGGTGGGAACGGCGATAAGCAGCGGCAGGCGACGATGAATCCGCAGCAGCCCGCGCATCTTGTTGATGGGCTTGTTTGGCTGCGCAATGCGCGCCCCCACACCCTTGGCGCAATCCATGGCCGAGCCACCGCCAAAGCCGATAATGGCCTGGCAGGCGCGCTCTCGATACAGGGACGCCGCTTCTTCCACGTTTGAGACCGTGGGGTTCGCACGCGTTTCGGCATAGACCGTAATGCCAATCCCCCTGGATGCGAGCGCCGTCTCGAGCGGTGCCGTGAGCCCCAGACGGGTAATGCCGGGATCCGTCACGATAAGGACCTTCTGGATCGAGCGCTTTTGAAGCACCGCGGGCACATCCTCGGCATGCTCTAAAATGCGCGGCTCGGTATAGGGCAGGATCGGCAATGCAATGCGAAAAACCGTCTGATATGTTCGGCACCAGGCACGACGGGCTAGATGCATAAAGGAAACTCCTTCATTTGTTGATAGGTCAACATTTGCTCGCCCGATTGTACTCAGCAAAGATCGCAGACGGCCTCCCAATCGTTAATCAATCAACATCTTCATATCTCGAAATTGTTTTATTAAAAATCATTCCTAATAGGCTTCACATTTGGTTGCATTTATGGATAATAGAACTCGTCAAGACGCACGTCCGGAGAGGGCCCTTACGGGACCGGACGAGCGCACAATCGCCATCGATCGAAAGGATCGAATCATGAAGTTTGTTTGCCCCGTTTGCGGTTATGTGGAAGAGTTCGACGGCGACCAGCTGCCCGAGGACTTCAAGTGCCCCCAGTGCGGCGTTCCCGGTTCTCGCTTCCTGAAGCAGGAGGAGGGTCAGCTCGAGTGGGCTGCCGAGCACGTCGTGGGCGTCGCCAAGATGGAGGGCGTCTCCGAGGACATCGTTGCCGACCTGCGCGCCAACTTTGAGGGCGAGTGCTCCGAGGTCGGTATGTACCTGGCCATGGCTCGCGTCGCCCATCGCGAGGGTTATCCCGAGATCGGCCTGTACTGGGAGAAGGCTGCCCACGAGGAGGCCGAGCACGCTGCCAAGTTCGCTGAGCTCCTGGGCGAGGTCGTAACCGACTCCACCAAGAAGAACCTCGAGATGCGCGTTGAGGCCGAGAACGGCGCCACCGCCGGCAAGACCGATCTTGCTAAGCGCGCCAAGGCCGCTGGCCTCGATGCCATCCACGACACCGTGCACGAGATGGCTCGCGACGAGGCTCGCCACGGCAAGGCTTTCGCCGGCCTGCTCAAGCGCTACTTCGGCTAAGCCAGCAACCTGAGACATAACCTCTAGCTCGATGAGGCCCGGACCGCATGGTTCGGGCCTTTTTCGTGCCTCACAAACTTGTTAACTACCTGAAATAGGACCGCCTTCGGCATCGGCTTCTCGTCAAAAACTAAGTGAGTAGACTTTTTGGAACTTGCCGAGCAGACCATCCATATCACTTTATAAAGCCGCAGGTAAATGCCTTGTTGCAAAACGACCTAGTCGCCAAAGTGCCAAAAGTCTACTCACTTAGATTCGCAGCCGTCCACGATCGAGCCATTTTGTGTCTAACGGGCATCTTTCCGTCGATTACTCCCAATTTTGTCCAGTCAACGAATAGTTCAGACCTGAGTAATGTCTCAGCCCTTTGCTCATCTGAGCTTTTATCACGATATTCAGCATCGAGCATCCTGCATACGGCCTTAACGATCGCGCGGAATCTATCCTCATCCGATATCTGTCTGTGTGTCAGGAGAAGCACATCGTAGCCCATGGCCTGAAGGGCCGTCATGCGGTCAGCGTCACGCAAGCCATCCCCTGCGCGTCCGTGCGAGGCCTTTCCCTGACATTCAATGGCCACCTGTCGCCTGCCGTCCGGCGAAGACAGAAGTATGTCGATATATACACGGGACTTTCCCACAATCGCTCGAGCACTTGTGCTTAGCATCACTTCAACATTAAGCTCTATGTCGCAAAAGCCTTCGCCTCCCAGGGATCGCGGCAGTGCAAGTAGCAAATACGCCTCGACCTCAAAAGGCGACGCGGCACCCAATGGAACGAGTTGCGACACCGTCCTAAATCTATTGCCGTAACGTATCCCGCAAACATCTGAACAAAAACGGTCAAGGTCTCCGCCCAAAACCAAAGCGTCTCGACGCCATAAATTTGAGGCGGTGCCGTCCTCGGACGGGCAGCGCACCCAACCGAACGTTGTCGAGATCGCGCCCGAATCAATTGCACGCGAAAGCTCCGCCTCAAGTGCCGCAGGCAGAGCGCACACCGCAAACAAGCCACACATCTCCGCCAATACCAAAAGAAGCTGAAGATCCGTCAGATGCCGCGACATGATGAATACCGTCAGTAGAGGAGACATAATCAAAAACCCATGCTCCGTTTCCAGTACGGATTCCCTGGGAAGCTCACCAAGAAACAGCCGCTGCCTAATGCTGGCAGGACAAGTCCGTTTGTTTCTCGTCTGAACCAATGTATACAACGGAAAACCGAGCGCGACCGCAGCCGTCGGGTTGCGGGCGAGATCATATCGCTGCCGGTCTTCTTCCGGTCGTGGAAGCGGCGGACACAGAGCGCGGACCTGAGGGGGCAAACGCCAGTACCTAAAAGCCGATATGTCACAAAGTAGATCTTTCATAGGCACAGGAAAACACGAATTTCAACCCAGTCAGTCACGCATTGGCGCGAACGCGCCAAAAATGGTGCCGAACGGACTGCCAAGTTTTCAACAGCCCTCCCCAACTGGCCAAAAGCTTGCCGAGAGCTGGACGAAGTTCTGTTGAAAACCCCATTTTTTTCTCATGCAGAAGCTTTGCGCGACAAGTGAGTAGACTTTTTTGAACATCCCGAGCAGCCCGGTCATCCTGCTTTTCAAAACCGCAGGTAGATAGCTTGTTACAAAACTGCCTGGTCGCCAAAGTTCCAAAAGCCTACTCACTTAGGTTGCAGAGTGCTCCCATTAGCTGCGATTCCAAGGTATTTAGCGCTTTTGAACTCAAATCGTCATACTGAACAAGAATTTGACTTGAGTTTTCAGGGACAAATGCGCCATCGGCACACCAATAACAGTCACTGATATCGACAAAAGGGATACTCGAGCGCGTGAGGGCCCGCACAAAAGAGCATCCGCCCGCTCCGCGCTCCGCAACCACGGTGCAGTAAAGGCCCGCGTCTGCATGTTCGATCGAGACCTCCCCTGCCGGAAACGCTTTCCGCACAAGCGACGTCAGGCCATCACGCGCCTCGCGAGCACGAACGCGCACGCGGTTCACATGTCGCTCGTAATCACCCGATTCCAGCAAACGCGCCAAAGCGACCTGGTCAACAGAGCTCACCGACGAGGCGTAGAAACCAAGGTTGCGCCTAAACCGCTCCATTAGCTCATCGGGCAACACCATATACGCCAAACGCAACGCCGATGAAAGGCTCTTCGAAAACGTGTTGGTGTAGATAACCGACTGGGCGGCATCGATCGACGCGAGCGCGGGAATCGGCTTCCCGGCAAGGCAAAACTCACAATCAAAGTCATCTTCGATAAGATACCGATCTGGTCGCTCGGCGGCCCAGCTCAGAAGCGCATAGCGACGCGCAATGCTCGTCACAAGGCCGGTCGGATACTGATGGGACGGCATAAGGTGAAGGACATCGGCCCCGGTTTTCTGCAGAGCGCTCAGGTCCACGCCGTCGTCATCCAACGGGACATGTCGAACTTTGCAGCCCATAGCCTGATAGATGCGCGTCAGGCGCAAATAGCCCGGATCCTCAACGGCATACACCTTGTCGGCTCCAAGCAACTGAACCAGCATGGTATCGAGCAGCTGGGCGCCCGCGCCGATAACGATATCGTTGGGATCGACATTCATGCCCCTCGTCCCACGCAGATGGTGAGCAATTGCGCGTCGTAGCCGAGCGGTGCCCTGCGCCGGTGCGGGCGAAAAGATTTCGCGCTCATCTTCGGATGCCAGCGTCGCCCGTAGTGCGCTTTGCCAAAGCCGCGCCGCCTCCAAAGCGGAAGGAGAAAGTGCATCGAATAGCTCGACCTGTCCGTTGACATCATGCGCGCTGGGACCCGCAGAGGCGTTATCTCGGTCGATGCCCTCCGCAGCCGAAGCCAAAACCGGTGCATCCGGAAGCTCACAAGCGTAGTAGCCACGACGTGGCATTGAGCAAATATAGCCCTCAGCGAGTAACTGGCTATATGCATTCTCGATGGTAATGACACTGATTCCCAGATGACTGGCAAAGGCGCGCTTAGACGGAAGATGCTCCCCCGCCACAATACGTCCAGCTACGATATCATCTCGAATTTGCTGGTAAACATACTCATAGAGCGATGCTTCGCCGCGTTTTTCCAAATTGTAGTCAAGCATGAGTTTGCCACCTGACCTTATCGAGCTGTTCAATCTGGTATTAGGCTGACCTTATTATTATCTCGAAAACTGAGTATTTTGTCATACCCAGCTCCCCGATAGGATGTTCCGTCAAGCAACGCACATGCCAACCAAGGGAGCAACCATGGCAGAACAGACCAGCAAGGCCGATCGCGTCAAACTCAATCGCGAACTCGCGCAGATGCTCAAGAGCGGCGTCATCATGGACGTCACCACGCCCGAGCAGGCACGCATCGCCGAAGAGGCAGGCGCCTGCGCCGTCATGGCACTCGAGCGCATCCCGGCCGATATCCGCGCCGCAGGCGGCGTCTCGCGCATGAGCGACCCCAAGATGATCAAGGGCATCCAGGAGGCCGTCTCCATCCCCGTCATGGCAAAGTGCCGCATCGGTCACATTGTCGAGGCGCAGGTCCTGCAGGCCATCGAGATCGACTACATCGACGAATCCGAGGTTCTCTCCCCTGCCGATGACGTCTATCACATCGACAAGACCCAGTTTGACGTGCCATTTGTCTGCGGCGCCCGCGATCTGGGCGAGGCGCTGCGCCGCGTCGCCGAAGGCGCCACGATGATCCGCACCAAGGGTGAGCCGGGCACGGGCGACGTCGTCCAAGCCGTGCGCCACATGCGCAAGATCCAAAAGCAGATCCATGGCGTTGTTGCCCTGCGCGACGACGAGCTCTTTGAGGCAGCCAAGCAACTGCAGGTTCCGGTCGAGCTGGTGCGCGAGATCCATGCCACGGGCAAGCTTCCCGTGGTGAACTTTGCCGCCGGTGGCGTAGCAACCCCCGCCGACGCCGCGCTGATGATGCAGCTGGGCGCCGAAGGCGTCTTTGTCGGCTCGGGCATCTTTAAGAGTGGCGACCCCGCCAAGCGCGCCGCCGCCATCGTCAAGGCCGTGGCAAACTTCACCGATGCCAAGCTTATTGCTGAGCTTTCGGAGGACCTGGGCGAGGCCATGGTCGGCATCAACGCCGACGAGATCGAGATCATCATGGAGGAGCGCGGACGCTAGTCCAGCAGAAAGGATCGCACATGAGCGATTACGCAGACCAAACGGTCGCCGTGCTGGCGGTCCAGGGCGCTTTCGCCGAGCACGAGGCGAGGCTGTCCGAGCTGGGCGCACGTTGTATTGAGCTGAGGCAGGCGGCTGATTTGAAGCAGGACTTTGACCGTCTGGTACTTCCCGGCGGCGAGTCCACCGTTCAGGGCAAGCTACTTGCCGAGCTCGGCATGCTCGATGAGCTTCGCACCCACATTGTTGAAGGCATGCCCGTCCTGGGCACCTGCGCCGGCCTGATTCTACTGGCTCACGACCTTGCCGCCCATGACGATAAGGGCACGCCGCGTTTGGCAACCATGGATGTACTTGTCGAGCGCAATGCCTACGGCAGGCAGTTCGGCAGCTTTCGAACCAAGGGGCAGGTAGCTGGCATCGACGGTGAAGTGCCGCTGACGTTTATCCGCGCGCCCCGCATCGTCGAGGTCCACGGCGACGCAAAGGCCTTAGCGAAAGTCGACGGCCGTATCGTCGCCGCGCGCCAGGGCAACCAGCTCGGCGTAACCTTCCACCCCGAACTCGACGACGACGTCCGCCTCCACGAGCTCTTCCTCCAAATGTAGGCAGAGTAGAAACGAGCGTGGATTTTCGGACACGCAACAAATGAGAGTGGATAATCTCCCACTTTGAGCTTGAATGCAGGCTCAAACCGGGAGATCATCCACTCTTGTTCTATGTAGTCGTTTAAGAACGTCCCCAATGACTACAAGGAGTGTCCCAAGCTGCCGGCAGAAAAGGAACGTCCCTAACTGCCGCATCCGGAGCAAGACAACGCCGCAGGCAGAGGACGGACAGCGAGCGGGTCGCATTTGAGGCAAGGTGACGTGAAACGAAAGGGCGCTGACCTTCTGGTCGCGCCCTTGAAGTTGAACGTCAGATTGTCCAAATGCGGCCCGCGCAGCGTC
>CABRZY010000073.1 GCA_902475475.1 uncultured Collinsella sp. | reverse complement strand
TCACGAGCGGGGGCTCCTATCTTTTCAGTGCCCTCGGATTGGGTCATAGTGTCTGTCCGCGCCAAAACATCGAGGTAGTCATTGGGGACGTTCTTAAGCGACTAGTCGAAAGGGACACTCTTGTGGCACTTGGCACTTGGGGACGTTCCTTTTGTGCCGGCACTTGGGGACGGTCCTTGCAACAATCTGTCGATTGAACGTCGTTGTGTGTTCACGCTATCATGTAAGTTTAAAATTGGTTAGCCATGGCAAACGGTTAGCCATGGTGAACATAAATACAACGCCCTGCGGGCGCCGGGGGAGGAACACGGACGTGAAGCTCGATACACTCGAGATTGGAAAGGACGCCGTTGTCGCATCGGTGGCATCGGACGATCAGGCACTCCGACAGCATATTTTGGACATGGGTCTAACGCCGGGCACCGAAGTCACCATGATGAAGTACGCCCCCATGGGTGACCCGCTCGAGATCCGCCTGCGTGGCTACGAGTTGACACTGCGTAAGGACGATGCCGCTCGCATCGAGCTCGTGGGTATTCACGACACCGATACGGGTCCGCGCGCTAACGCCGCAATCGGCACGACGGAGCATCCGGCCCTGGGCGAGGGGACGTATTCGCCCCGTGCGGCAAAGACGGCCGTGCCAGAGGGCGCGCCGCTGCACTTTGCCCTCGCCGGCAACCAAAACTGCGGCAAGACCACGTTATTCAACCAGCTGACGGGCTCCAACCAGCACGTCGGTAACTTTCCCGGCGTGACGGTCGACCGCAAAGATGGCACCATCCGTAACCATCCCGAGGCGAGCGTTACCGACCTGCCCGGCATTTACTCCCTGTCGCCGTACACAGGCGAGGAGGTCGTGAGCCGTCAGTTCATCCTCGACGAGCGTCCGGACGCCATCATCGACATCATTGACGCCACCAACATCGAGCGCAACCTGTACCTGACACTGCAGCTCATGGAGCTTGACCGTCCTATGGTCATCGCGCTCAACATGATGGACGAGGTGACCGCCAACGGCGGCGCCGTAGACGTCAACTTGCTCGAGAGCCTGTTGGGCGTGCCCGTTGTCCCCATTAGCGCTGCCCGCAACGAGGGCATCGGCGAGCTGGTGGACCACGCCCTGCACGTGGCGCGGTTCCGCGAGCGCCCTGGTCGCCTGGACTTTTGCGCGCCCGACGGTCCGGACGGCGGTGCGCTGCATCGCTGCATCCACGGTATTGCTAACCTGATCGAGGACCATGCCGTGACGGCGCACATCCCGGTGCGCTTTGCGGCGACCAAGCTGGTCGAGGGCGATGAGCTGGTAACCGAGGCGCTTCACCTGGATCGCAATGAGCTCGACGCTATCGAGCACATCATCACCCAGATGGAGGGCGAGGCCGGCACCGACCGCCTATCTGCGCTGGCCGATATGCGTTTTAGCTTTATCGGCGACGTGTGCGGGCGTTGCGTCGTCAAGCCGCACGAGAGCCGCGAGCACGTGCGCTCCGTCAAGATTGACCGCATCCTGACAGGTCGTTACACAGCCATTCCGGCGTTTCTGGTGATCATGGGCCTCGTCTTTTGGCTGACGTTTGGCGTGATCGGCGCGGCGTTGCAGGGACTCATGGAGGACGGTATCGCTGCCATCATCGCCTCGGCCGATGCGGGCCTCAAGGCGTTCGGAACCAACGACGTGGTGCGCTCGCTGGCTGTCGACGGCGTGCTTACGGGCGTGGGCAGCGTGCTGACCTTCCTGCCGATTATCGTCGTGCTCTTTTTGTTCCTCTCCATTCTGGAAGACTCCGGATACATGGCGCGCGTGGCCTTTGTCATGGATAAGGTGTTGCGTCGCTTTGGCCTGTCGGGCCGCAGCTTTGTGCCCATGCTCGTCGGTTTTGGCTGCACCGTGCCGGCTATCATGTCGACCCGTACGCTCCCATCCGAGCACGACCGCAAGATGACGGTCATGCTCACGCCGTTTATGAGCTGCTCAGCCAAGCTGCCGGTTTACGGCTTGCTGTGCGGGGCGTTTTTCCCGCAGGCGACGGTTCCCGCCATGGTCTCGCTCTATCTGATCGGTATCGTGGTCGGCTGCGTCGCGGCTTTGGTGCTCAACCGCACGGCATTTAAGGGCGACCCGGTGCCGTTTATCATGGAGCTCCCCAATTACCGCCTGCCGAGCGTCAAGACGACGGTGATGCTGGCATGGGATAAGGCCAAGGACTTCATCACCAAGGCCTTTACCATTATCTTTGCCGCGACCGTGGTCATCTGGTTCCTTCAGACGTTCGACATCCGCTTTAACGTGGTCGCCGACCAGTCGCAAAGCCTGCTTGCCGGTCTGGGTAGCATCATCGCGCCGGTGTTGGCCCCGCTCGGCTTTGGCGACTGGCGCGCCTCGACGGCGCTCGTCACGGGGCTCATTGCCAAGGAGAGCGTCATCTCGACGCTCACGGTGCTTTTGGGCGCAACGTCGCCCGCGGCGCTGTCGACCATGTTTTCGCCGTTTACCGCCTACGTGTTCTTGGTCTTTACGTTGCTGTACCCGCCTTGTGTGGCGGCAATCGGCGCCGTCAAGAGCGAGTTGGGCGCGCGCTATGCCGTGGCTGTATTCGCGTTTCAGGTCGCCGTTGCCTGGATTGTGGCGTTTGTCGTGCATTCGGCGGGCATATTGCTGGGGTTGGCTTAGTTATGAATTGACGGCGCAACCTCTGTGTATCGAATTGTTTTCGGCCCCGCATCTGTACTGACGGATGCGGGGCCGTTGCTATATAATCGCCTCCGCTCAAAACGATTGGAGACGTTATATATGACTCAGACAAGGCAAGACGGCATCACGCTCAAGCAGTGGCTCCCACTCGTCGGGCTCACCTGCTGTGCGTTCGTGTTCAACACGTCGGAGTTTATGCCCATCGGCCTTTTGACTGATATCGCCGCGTCGTTCTCGCTCACCGAGGCCCAGGCGGGCATCATGATCTCGGTCTATGCCTGGGGCGTCATGCTGCTGTCGCTGCCGCTCATGGTGTTCGCCTCGCGCTTTGAGTTCAAGCGGATGCTGCTGGGCGTGCTGGCCGTGTTCTCGCTCGGTCAGTTCCTGTCCGCTGTGGCGCCGACCTATCCCATCCTGGTCTGCGCGCGCCTAGTGGTCGCTTGCGCACATGCCGTGTTCTGGTCAGTCGCCTCGATTATGGCCTCGCGCCTGGTCGACACTCGCCACGGCGCGCTCGCCATCAGCATGATCGCTACGGGCTCGTCCATCGCGCAGATCTTTGGCCTGCCGCTCGGTCGCGCCATTGGCTTGGCCGTGGGCTGGCGCATGACGTTTGCCGTGGTCGGGGGCCTCTCAGCCATCGCGGTCGTCTACCAGGCAGCGGTGTTCCCGGCCATGCCGGCGGGTGAGCGCTTTACTGTCAAACAGCTGCCCGAGCTGCTCAAGAACCCGCTCCTCATCGCGCTCTACGCAGTCACGGTCTTCATGGCGACCGGCTATTACGCAAGCTACAGCTATATCGAGCCCTTCCTGGCGCAGGTCGCGCACGTCGATGCGGGTGCCATTACCATGACGCTGACGGCGTTTGGCTGCTCTGGTTTGCTCGGAAGCTGGCTGTTTGGCCGCCTGTTCGATGGGCATCGCTTCCCGTTCTTGGCTATCACGCTCTCCGGCGTGCCGGCGGCCCTGCTGCTCATGGGTTCGGCCGCATCGTCGCTCGCTGCGGTTCTCGCTGTGTGCGCACTGTGGGGTTGCTGCGCCACGGCCTTTAACGTGGCGTTTCAGGCCGAGCTCATCAAGCACACGTCGGCAGATTCGTCGGCCGTTGCCATGTCGATCTTCTCGGGCCTGTTTAACCTCGGTATTGGCACGGGCACCGCAATCGGCGGCGCCGTGGTTTCGGGTCCCGGTATCGCTTGGATCGGCTTCGCGGGCGGGTCGATTGCCGTCGTGGGCGTTATCCTCGCCATCACGGTGATGTTCCCAGCCATACGCCGTGCAAAGCCCGTCGCCTAGCCACATCCTCCTCATCAGTTGCGGTGGAATACGGAGTGTTTAGCCCAGTAAACCTGGTAAACAGTCCGTATTTCACCGCAACTTATTTTGGGGGAGGGGATGCGCGGCGGGCATACAATGGATGGCGTTGCGTGAAAGTTACCCGGGAGGTTGCTATGTGGGCATACGAGACGACGTTCTATCAGATCTATCCGCTGGGCTTTTGCGGGGCTCCGCGCGAAAACGCCGCGCCCGTTGCCGAGGATGAGCTCGCCCAGGCTGCCAACGCCGCGCCCAACCCCGATGCTCCTATCATGAAGGTCGCCCAATGGGCCGACTACATGCAGGAACTCGGCGTTGGCGCTGTGCTTATCAACCCACCGCTCGAATCTGATAGCCACGGCTACGATACACGCAGCCTGCGCCATATCGACCGTCGCTTGGGTGGGGACGCCGACTTTGCCGCCGTATGCGACACGCTGCATGCCCATGGCATCCGCGTGGTGCTCGATGCCGTCTTCAACCACGTCGGCCGCGGTTTTTGGGCCTTCCGCGATGTGCAGGAGCGCAAGTGGGACTCGCCGTACAAGGACTGGTTCCACATTAGCTTTGACGGCGATTCCTGCTATGGCGATGGCTTTTGGTACGAGGGCTGGGAAGGCCATTTTGAGCTTGTGAAGCTCAACCTGCAAAATCCCGCTGTGGTCGATTACCTGCTCGAGTCCGTGCGCCGCTGGGCCGAGGTCTTTGGCGTCGACGGCCTGCGCCTGGACGTTGCCTATATGCTCGACCGCGACTTTATGCGCCGCCTGCACGTCTTTACCCGTGAGCTCAAGCCCGACTTTGTGCTGATCGGCGAGACGCTCCACGGCGACTACAACCAAATCGTCAACGACGAGATGCTCGACTCCTGCACCAACTACGAGTGCTACAAGGGCCTGTACTCCAGCTTTAACTCGGTCAACATGTTCGAGATCGCCCATTCGCTGCACCGCCAGTTTGGCGGCGATCCGTGGTGCATCTACCGCGGCAAACATCTGCTGTCGTTTGTCGACAACCACGATGTGCCGCGCCTGGCAAGTATCCTCACCGACAAGTCGTGTCTGCGTCCCGCCTACGGCATGCTCTTTGGCATGCCGGGCATCCCGTGCGTCTACTATGGCAGCGAGTGGGGAATTGCCGGCGAAAAGGGTGGCCCCGATGGCGACTGGGCGTTGCGCCCTGCGCTCGATGGGCCTGCGCCCAACGAGCTGACGGCGTTCATCACGCAGCTTGCGCACCTTCGCTCGGCCGACGACGCGGCTGCCCGTGCTCTCAACTACGGTGCCTATCGCAACGTGGTGATCCAGAACAAGCAGCTGCTGTTCGAGCGCGCCTGTGACGGCGCGACGGTACTCGTGGCGGTGAATGCCGTGGGTGAGCCTTACACCTTTGGCGCCGGCGAGCTCAACGGGTCCTTCGTCGACCTGCTTGCCGACGATGCGCCCACGGTCGAGCTGACGGGTACCCTTGAGCTTGCACCCTACGAGGTGCGCTATCTGTTGAGAGCCTAGCCCATGGCCGTATCTGACGAGGGCTATCAACATATTGAGCATGGGTTTGAGCCTGTGTTCGACCAGCACTCGCGCGTTTTGGTGCTGGGGTCGTTTCCCTCGGTGCTTTCGCGCGCCAATGCCTTTTATTACGGCAACCCTCAGAATCGCTTTTGGCGCGTGATGGCCGCGTGCCTCGGTGTGCCTGTGCCGCCCAACGAGGGCGATCCTTTGGCAAGCGGTGAGCCCGCGACGCTCGACGCCTCGATTGCCGCCAAGCGCTCCATGCTGCTGAGCGGCGGCGTGGCCGTTTGGGATGTGATCGAGAGCTGCGACATTAAGGGCTCGAGCGACGCGAGCATTCGCAACGTTGTGCCGGCACATATCGAGCGCATTACCGGCGCAACTCCCATTGAGCAGGTGATATGCAACGGTGGTACAGCTGGCCGGCTCTACAAGCGCTATCTACAAGAACGCACCGGGCTGCCCGCCATCGTCCTGCCCTCGACAAGTCCCGCCAATGCGGCGTGGCGCCTAGAGCGCCTTGTTGAGCGCTGGCGCGAGGCAGCTGACTGGGCCGCTCTCTAATTTAGATACTTGATTGAGCATGGGTGCCGAGGCGTTTGATGATGGCGCGCCAGATTGGTGCGGGCACGGCAGGCTTGACGCGCACCATGCCGTCGACGTCGACACTATCGGCATCGCCGCCGCCAAGCAGCTGTGCATGCTCAATGGAGCAGCCCATGCGCACAGCGCCCACAAGCTTATCCATCGCTTCCGAAAAAGGCCGGCGTAGGAGTCCCATGCGCGGTGAGTGGCGAAGAGCCGCAATGCCGCTGCCGGCACAGACGACAACGCCGTCGCACCACGCCAGATCACGTAGAAGACATGCCCGATACAGGCGGTCGAGGGCTTCGTCCGCCTGCTTGGTGTTTTTGGACAGGGCCTGAACGACGACATAGACGCGCGCGTCTGTATTCTTAAGGCGATTGAGTATCTGCTCGACAGAGGTCATCGCTTCATCATCAAATGCATCATTAACACCGAGCACGATGCCATCGGCAACGCCGTCGGCATTATCCGCCTCCAAATCAACCGGGCGGGGGAGCGCGGTGCCAGAAAGCTGAGCATAGGCGGCGATGGCATCCTGCAAGTCCCAGAGCAAAAACTCAAGATCGGCGCTATTGGGAATGCTGATATACGCAATGGTTTGCAACGTTTTTGGTACATCGCCGCGTGCGGTCGTCTCCATGCCGCCTCCTTTCCGGTTGGTTTCCGTTTAGGTTACACCGTCTGGCGGCGCCTCGCCGCGCTATCCTAGTGCAACCCTTACGAAAGGAACGCCATGCGTCTGCCCATGAATACCTCGCTTGCCACGCTCAAGCCCTCCGGTATCCGCCGGATCAACGCGCTCGCCGCCCAGCACCCGGGGTGTATCGCGCTTGCGCTTGGCGAGCCCGATTTTCCCACGCCCGATGTGATTAGCGCCGAGGTGACCGCCGCACTGGACCGTGGTGACACGCACTATCCGCCCAACAACGGTCGCCCCGCCCTGCGTGATGCACTGTCCAAATATATGGATGACGCGGGCCTGGCGTTTTCGGCCGACGAGGTCATCCTGACCGACGGCGCGACCGAGGCCCTGTCGGCAACATTCATGGCCATGCTCAACCCCGGCGATGAGGTCATTATTCCCACGCCGGCCTTTGGCCTGTACGAGAGCATCGTCGTGGCCAACCACGCCAAAGCAGTCTTTTTGGATACGGAGCCTGCGCAATTTCAGATTGACGAGGATGCGCTTCGTGCTTGCGTGACGCCGGCGACCAAGGCCATCGTCATCTGCTCGCCCAACAATCCTACGGGCTGTATCCTCAACGCGGCTTCGCTCGACGCCGTGGCGCACGTGGCGGAGCAGATGGGCATCTACGTGGTCTGCGACGACGTATACAACCGCCTGGTCTACGTGGATGGCTACGAGCGCTTTGCCCAGCGCCACCCGGAGCTTCGTGAGCAGACGGTAGTCATCGAGAGCTTCTCCAAGCCCTGGGCTATGACCGGCTGGCGCCTGGGCTGGCTCGCAGCGGCAACCCCCGTCATCGCCGAGATCGCAAAGGCCCACCAATACTTAGTATCGAGTGCTGTCTCCTTCGAAATGGACGCCGCAGCCCGAGCCCTCACCGTCGACCCAACCCCCATGCTCAAAGTCTACCGAGCCCGCCGCGAGCGCGTACTCGAAGCCTTAAACGCCATGGGCCTCGACGTAGTGGAACCAGCCGGCGCCTTCTACGCCTTCCCCAGCATCAAGCAGTACGGCCTAACCAGCGAAGACTTCTGCATCAAAGCCATCAAAGAGGCCAACGTAGCCCTAGTTCCCGGAGACTGCTTCGGCACCGAAGGCCACGTCCGTCTCAGCTATTGCGTTTCCGACCAAGATCTGGACGAAGGCCTCCACCGCCTGTCCACCTTCATTTCAACCTTGTAGCCCAACGGGACGCAACACATCAGCCCACCGACCCAAGCACTATGAGTGGGGGCGTCAGCCAACGAAAACCCGGGCTGCCCAAAGTCAACGCAGGCACGCGCCGCCGAAGGCCAGGCGCAAGGTTTTCGTAGATTCCG
>CABRZY010000072.1 GCA_902475475.1 uncultured Collinsella sp. | reverse complement strand
CCACCAAATGTTCGCAGCTCAGAGGCTATGTCCTCTGGGCTGTTTTGTTATTTGCCACCAAGCGCGCCGCCAAATAAGTCATCAAATATTGATCCAAGGTCCGTACGCGATGGTCTTTGTATCCCGTAGGGGTGCCGGCAGATTGCATGTGTCCTGGCCCATCATGACCGCAACATGTTGGTCAAGGACAATCTTTTGGATTCTTTTGGCGCGAGCAGCTTGGTTTTGGTGCTATTTGGCGGCGGCACGGTTGAGGGGGTTTCAAAACTGCTGTGCAGGTAGTTGGGTTGATAACGTTTTAGCAGTCTGCCAAGAGGCCTTCATTTATAATGCGTCTGCAAATTGACCAATTGCTTTGACCTGCTGAAACACTATATGTTGTGTTTGACCTAAAAAAAGAATACAGGATATAGATGCCTCTTTGTCGTATGATAGATGGCGGACAGAGAACGAGAACCTTATTCGCCCCATTATTTGGATGGATCTTTGAGCCCCTTGATTGGCTGCGAGGATTGTCCGCATGAGGGCCTATGGTTATCGAGAACACAGATTGCGCGACGGCGCCGCAAGACAGGGTAAGCCCTGCCGGGCATCGTTTGGCTCTGAAGCGCAATGAGGCTACGATGCGAAAGAGGCAAGAGGATGAAGATCATCAAGCGCAGCGGCACCGAGGTTACCTTTGACATCGATAAGATCGTCAATGCGATCCGTGCCGCAAACTTGGAGGTCGAGGAAGGCTCTCGCCTTACCGACCGCCAGGTGATCTATGCGGCACAAAACGTCGCCGAGGCATGTGAGAAGGCCGGCCACACCGTATCGGTCGAGGAGATCCAGGATCTGGTCGAGGACGAGATTATGCGTCTCGACTGCTACGAGGTCGCTCGCCACTACATCATCTACCGCTATGTTCAGAGCCTGAAGCGCCAAAAGAACACGACCGATGACAAGATTCTGTCGCTGATTGAGTGCAATAACGAAGAGGTCAAGCAGGAGAACTCCAACAAGAACCCGACTGTCAACTCCGTTCAGCGCGACTACATGGCCGGCGAGATTTCCAAGGACCTGACGCAGCGCGTGCTGCTGCCCCAGGAGATCGTGGATGCCCACAACGAGGGCCTGATTCACTTCCACGATTCGGACTACTTCGCCCAGCACATGCATAACTGTGACCTGGTGAACCTGGAGGATATGCTCCAGAATGGCACCGTTATCTCGGGCACGCTGATCGAGAAGCCGCACAGCTTTTCGACTGCTTGCAATATCGCGACGCAGATCATCGCGCAGGTCGCCTCTTCCCAGTATGGCGGTCAGTCGATTTCGCTGACCCACCTGGCTCCGTTTGTCGAGGTGAGCCGTCAGAAGATTCGCGGCGAGGTTGCCCGCGAGCTCGAGGAGCTTGGCGTCTCTGCGTCTGCCGAGAAGGTCCGTGAGGTCGTTGAGGATCGTCTGCGTGACGAGATCCGTCGCGGCGTCCAGACGATTCAGTATCAGGTCGTGACCCTTATGACCACGAATGGCCAGGCGCCGTTCGTGACGGTCTTTATGTATCTCAATGAGGCCCATACGCCCCAGGAGAAGCACGACCTTGCCATGATTGTGGAGGAGACGCTTCGTCAGCGCTATGAGGGCGTTAAGAACGAGGCTGGCGTGTGGATCACTCCGGCGTTCCCCAAGCTTATCTATGTGCTCGAGGACGATAACGTTTACGAGGATTCCCCGTACTTCTACCTGACTCAGCTGGCTGCGAAGTGCACCGCCAAGCGCATGGTGCCCGACTACATCTCTGAGAAGAAGATGCGTGAGCTCAAGCTGTCTAAGGGTGAGACCGCCGGCAACGGCGATTGCTACACCTGCATGGGTTGCCGCAGTTTCCTGACGCCCGATCGCTCGGGCAACGGTTTTAACAACGTTGCCAACGCGTTCAACTATGACCCGAGCAAGCCCAAGTACTATGGCCGCTTTAACCAGGGTGTTGTGACCATTAACCTGCCCGATGTCGCGCTGAGCTCGCATCAGGACATGGACAAGTTCTGGAAGATCTTCGACGAGCGCCTTGAGCTGTGCCACCGTGCCCTGCTGTGCCGTCACGAGCGCCTGATGGGCACGCTTTCGGATGCCGCGCCGATTCTTTGGCAGTACGGCGCCCTGGCGCGCCTTAAGAAGGGCGAGACGATCGACAAGCTGCTCGTGGGCGGTTATTCCACCATTAGCCTGGGGTATGCCGGTCTGTATGAGTGCGTCAAGTACATGACGGGCCACAGCCACACCGAGAAGGAAGGCACGCCGTTTGCCATGGCCGTCATGCAGCACATGAACGACAAATGCGCCGAGTGGAAGGCCGAAAGCGATATCGACTTCTCACTGTACGGCACCCCGCTTGAGTCGACGACCTACAAGTTCGCCAAGTGCCTGCAGCGTCGTTTTGGCATTATTCCGGGTGTGACGGACAAGGGCTACATTACCAACAGCTACCACGTCCATGTGTCCGAGGAGATTGATGCTTTCGATAAGCTCAAGTTTGAGGGCATGTTCCAGCAGCTTTCGCCGGGCGGTGCCATCTCCTACGTCGAGGTTCCTAACATGCAGGACAACCTTAAGGCTGTCATTCGCGTGATGCAGTACATCTACGACAACATCATGTATGCCGAGCTCAACACCAAGAGCGATTACTGCCAGGTGTGCGGCTATGACGGCGAGATCAAGATTGTCGAGGATGACGGCAAGCTGGTGTGGGAGTGCCCCAACTGCGGCAACCGCGATCAGGAGAAGATGAATGTCGCCCGCCGTACGTGCGGCTACATCGGTACTCAATTCTGGAACCAGGGTCGAACCGAGGAGATCCGCGACCGCGTGCTGCATCTCTAATACCGCTCCGGGGCTGAACCGAGAGGGCCGCTTGGGCATTTGCTCGCTATTTCGGACAGTCCTGCGCAAGACGAAGGCCACATTAAGTGGCCTTCTTTGCGTGCGGAACTCATATCGAGCAAAAGCCCAAGCGGCCCTCTCGGTTCAGCCAAGTTGACGTAGTTGAGATGCAGCATGCGGTCTGCTCACTTCTCGAAGTTCTTAGCGGAAATGAGTTGACTTGCAACAACGTTTTGCTTGCGATGACGGTTGGGCTGCAACAAAGTTTTTATTGGACCTCGAACCCTATACTCGATGTTCGCTTCGTTCATTGAGTTACCCTTTGCATGAGGCCGGGGCATATCGTCCCGCCCGCAGTTTCGCAGGCCGCAGGCCGAGAATGTTTGAGGACGGGATGATATACCCCGGCCTCCCGGGAGAGTTACCTATGAACTACGCGAACATTAAGTATTTCGACATTGCTGATGGGGAAGGTGTTCGTACTTCTCTGTTTGTGAGTGGGTGCCGTCGTGGGTGCAAGAATTGCTTTAACTCCGTCGCGTGGGACTTTGCCGCGGGTGAACCGTTCGACCGTGCCGTCGAGGACAAGATTATCGAGAGCCTCGACCATCCCTTTATTGATGGCCTGACGATTCTGGGTGGCGAGCCCATGGAACCCGAGAATCAGGCGGGTCTCGTTGACTTTATCGAACGCGTGCGTGCGGCCTATCCTGTGGAGTCGGGGAAGACCATTTGGTGCTTTACCGGCGACGTGCTCGAGGAACTTATGCCGGGCGGCCGTCATCATACCGAGGTGACGGACCGTATCCTTGCCTGCCTCGATATGTTGGTGGACGGCCCGTTCGTTCAAGACCTGTACGATATCTCCTTGCGTTTTAGGGGTTCGAGTAATCAGCGGGTGATCGACATGAACGCCACGCGCACTCGTGCCGCGCGCGAGGGCGTTTCGCTTTGCGACGCTGTGGAGCTTTGGCGGGACGATCCGGTCTATTCGACCCATACTATGTAGCTTGTGGCCGATGCCGGAGGGCGTGGTACCATAGCGCGAACGCAAAATCGGAAGAGTGAGGCCTAGATGGTCGATCAGGAAAAAGTTGAGACCGCCATAAAGCTGTTGCTTGAGGGCATAGGCGAGGACCCAACTCGTGAGGGCCTGCTGGAGACGCCGGCACGCGTCGCCCGTATGTATGGCGAGATTGCCGGCGGCATGGACCAGAGCGCTGAGGAGCACCTGTCCAAAACTTTTGCCGTCGCTTCGAACGATTTAGTTATCGAGCGCGACATCACGTTTTACTCGCTGTGCGAGCACCATCTGCTGCCGTTTTATGGCAAGGCTGCGATCGGCTATATCCCTAACGGCCGCGTGGCGGGTCTGTCTAAGCTTGCTCGCACGGTTGAGGTCTATGCCCGTCGTCTGCAGCTGCAGGAGCAGCTGTGTACACAGGTTGCCGATGCCCTCATGGAATATCTTGCCCCCCAAGGAGCGATTGTGCTGATGGAAGCCGAGCATATGTGCATGACCATGCGCGGCGTGCAAAAGCCCGGTACCAAGACCGTAACGCTTGCTCGTCGCGGTGTCTTTGAGACCGATCCGTCGCTCGAGGAGCGATTCTTTAGGATGCTGGGCCGCTAACCATGAGAGTCGTCAACGACTTTGCATCGAAGACCGATGAAGGAACGTCGCGTCGCGGCTTTATGGCTTCGGGCCTGACTCCCTTTGGTGCCATGCCTCGCATTGATTACATCTGTGCCAACGGACTGTTCCGGCAGCATCTGGGAAACATTGCGCAGTTGGAATCGGGGCGCATCTTTTGCCGCCACGGTATCGACCATCTGCTGGATGTCGCCCGTATTATGTGGATCAAGAATCTCGAGGAAGAGCTCAAATTTGACCGCGAGGTCATCTATGCCACGGCACTTCTTCACGATATCGGCAAAGATGAACAGTATGAATCGGGTATATCCCATGATGTTGCAAGCGAACGCGTCGCCGATGCGATTCTCGGCGGCATGCCCGATGACGTGGCGTTTGAGCCGGCAGATGCCGCAGCCATTAAGACGGCCATCCTGGGCCATCGAAAGCTGCGCGTGAACAGTCAACCGCTCGAGCGTCTGCTCTATGCGGCCGACAAGGCCTCGCGAGCCTGCTTTGCATGCCCCGCGCGCAATGCTTGCAACTGGAGCGATGATAAAAAGAACCTGTCGATTCGCGTGTAGTTAGTTTGCGCGGTCGGGGTTCTAAACGAAGGAGACGATCGCGATGAGCAACAAGAAACTGCCCGAGAATGCAACCAAGACTGAAGGTGCCGAGCTCGCCCGCCGTGGAAGGGGCGAAATATCCACCGCAACGGCGGTGCCCCACGTGAGCTATGACGATCTGCGCCATGCCGACCGCATTACTATCGACGGTCTCGAGGTCTTTGCCAATCACGGCGTGTATCCCGAAGAGAACGCGCTGGGCCAGAAGTTCATCGTGTCCTTGGTGCTCTATGCCGACCTGCGTGCAGCGGGGGAGCACGATAACCTGGACGCCTCGATTGACTACGGCTCGGTGTGCCACGATGTCGATGGCTATCTGCGCGAGCATACGTTTAAGCTCATCGAGGCTGCAGCCGAGGGTGTGGCCCAGATGCTGCTACGTCGTTATCCCTTGCTGCTTGGTGTGCGCATAAAGCTCGATAAGCCGTGGGCGCCCGTCGGTCTTCCCTTGACAAGCTGCGGTGTCGAGATCGAGCGCGTGCGCTAACCGGTTCTAATACGTCTCTATGGGTGGCTGCTTGAGCCGCTGCGACAGCGCTCTATTGTTGGGGCAGTACGTGTCGAGCAGGGCGTGAAACCGCTGATTGTGGCTTGGCTCGAGCAAGTGGACGAGCTCGTGGGCGACAACCATGTCGAGGCATTCGACGGGGTAGGCGGCAAGTTCTCGTGCGATGCGAATGGCGCCGGATTTGGGCGTGCACGAGCCCCAACGCGTTTTCATGCTGCGTACGGAAACGCGGGAAACGGAGACGCCCATTGCGATTTCGTACGCGTGCAAAATATCGCGCAGCGCCGATGTGACCTCGGACGTATAGAGCTGGTCGATGTGGGCTTGGAGCTCGTCGGACGTTAGACCGTCGAGGATTGCGAGCCGCTTGGCCTGTGGGCCTCCGTTCGATTCGTCGGTACCCATAAAACTTGCGAAGGTGGCCTGTTTGGGTCGCGGTGCGGGTGACGCAAAGTTGTGATCGAGTGCGTCCTGTACCGTGATGGGCATGCCCCAAAGCGCAATGATGGACGAGGGGCTGAGTGGCTCTCGTGACGTTGCCTGACGTTGCTCACGCTGGGCAAGTCGGCCGATAATCCAGGCGTTGTTGCGCTTCACAAACGCTTCGATACGCTCGCGGCTGGCGCCGAGCGGTGCGCTGGCGTGGACCTCACCGCTCGATGTGACGCGCAGGTTGAAGTTCTTGACGCGCTTTTTGGTAACGACGACGGGGATGGGCATCCCATCCGGTCGGGGTAGGAAAATCGCAAATTGCTGCGTCAAAAGTTATCCTTCAGATTGGGGACGGGCCGGCATTTCGACCGTTCGGTATGCCGGCCCGCTCAAGGGATGTGAAATTAATAACACTCGAAGAAGGCAAGGGCGTTATCGCTGCAGAGCTTCTGCATCACGGTCTTGCCAAAGTGCTTGGAGAGCATGTTCTGGAATTCGGGCATCTTGCTGGCATCGGAGAGGAAAGCGGGCACCTTGGCGCCGTCCCAGTCGCCGCCGAGTGCGATGACATCTTCGCCGCCCAGGTCGAGCCAGTGCTCGATATGTGCCGCTAGCTGGTCGAAGGTGACGTCTGCGGTGGTCTTGTCGGTCGCATCGTTGGATAGGAACTCGCTGCAGTAGTTGAGGCCGACGATGCCGCCCATGTCGCGAATGGTGCGGAACTGGTCGTCGGTGAGGTTGCGCTTGACGCCGCAAACCGCACGGGAGTTGGAGTGGCTGGCGACGAAGGGGCGCGTGGCGTGGGCGACAACCTCGTCAAAGCACTCGTCGTTGAGGTGGGAGACGTCGAGCACCATGCCGACGTGTTCCATCTGCGTAAGCGCCTCGATGCCGGCGGCGGTGAGGCCGGCGTGGGTGTCGTGGCCGCTCGCGAGCGGTCCCTGCGCGTTCCAGCTGAGCGATGACATGAGAACGCCCAGGCTCTTGAGCACCTCGATCAGCGCGGGGTCCTCGGCAAAGAACGTGGCGTTTTCGATGGTGTGGATGCAGGCAACCTTGCCGTCCTTGAGTGCAGGGCGAATGTCAGCGGCGCTGCGCACGTTGACCATGCGGTCGTGGTTGAGCATGGCCTGGCCGCTCATGTGCGCCATGATCTGCGCCTGGAAGCGCGCGGCGTGGGCGGTGGGAATCTCGTCGGGGACAAACGTGGCGAAGCACTGTGCCCACGGCGTGTTGCCGATCTTTGCGAGCGAGATGGCGCAGGCGTTGCCCTCGATGAGGTCGAAATCCTGCGGATGCGTCTCGTCGCCGGGGAAATAGCCGTCGGTGCCGGCGGCAAAGCGCAGGTCGAGATCGAGCGTGGCCCAGCCGATGCGGTCGGCGGTGTCGCAGTGTAGGTCAAATACGGGATATGCCATGGTTCCTCCGGTTGCAGCGTTTCTTTGCAAACTGTCATTGAATTGTATGACTAGGGTATAGTTAGCGCCATATGTTCACGGCGGCCCGCGTTGTGCGCCGCCCTTATCACGGAGGTTACCATGTCCAACCAGGGCAAGAAGGTCAAGACTCATTATCGCGGCACGCTCGACGACGGCACGCAGTTCGATAGCTCCTACGATCGCGGCGAGCCGCTGGAGTTCACCTGCGGCGCCGGCCAGATGATCAAGGGCTTCGACGCCGCTGTTGTCGACATGCAGGTGGGCGAGAAGAAGACCGTGCACATTCCTGCTGCCGATGCCTACGGCGAGCACAATCCCGATATGGTTATTACCTTCCCGGCCGAACAGGTTCCCAATATCGAGCAGATCGAGAAGGGCATGAAGCTCTTCCTGTCCACTCCGAGCGGCATGCCTGTCCCCGCCGTGGTCATCGATGTGACGCCCGAGGCCGTGACGCTCGATGCCAACCACGAGCTCGCCGGCAAGGACCTCAACTTTGATATCGAGCTCGTCGAGGTCGAGGACTAGAGTATGCCTGAACGCTTGGTTTCGACGACATGTTTGGGAAATCTCAACGACCCGTCCTATGAACTCCTGCTTCGTCGGGAGCTGGGTGGCGTCTTTGAGGT
>CABRZY010000071.1 GCA_902475475.1 uncultured Collinsella sp. | reverse complement strand
TGGAGGTGCGGCCGCGCATCAGGTTCTCGAGCGCCTCCTGCACCAGCGCCTCGGACTCGCTGTCCAAGGCAGACGTCGCCTCGTCGAGCACTAGAATCGGCGCGTCGGTTAGGATGGCGCGGGCGATAGCCACGCGCTGACGCTGGCCGCCCGAGAGCTTGACGCCGCGCTCACCCACCATGGTGTCAAAGCCACGGGGCAAGCGGTCGATAAACTCGGTCGCATTAGCCAAGCGAGCCGCCTCGCGGATCTGCTCGTCGGTGGCGTCGGGGCGTCCGTAGGCGATATTCTCGCGAATGGAGCGATGGAACAGCAGCGCCTCCTGCGGCACGTAGGCAACCTGGCGGCGCAGGCTCTGCTGCGTGCAGCGCGAGACGTCCTGGCCGTCCACGAGCACGCGACCGCCCTGAACATCGTCTAGGCGCAGCAGCAATTTGGTGAGCGTCGTCTTACCCGAGCCCGATTTGCCCACCAGGCCCACGCGCTGGCCCGCCGCCACATGAAGCGTCAGGTCATCGAACACGGTCTCGCCCGCCGCAGCGTCACGGTACGCAAAGCTCAGGTGCTCAAAATCAATCGCGCCCTCGGTCACTTTGAGCTCAGGGGCGTCCGGGTCGTCTGCCACCAAACATGGCTCGTCCAGCACGCGCGTCATCTCGGCCGCATCGCCCAAAGCGCGGTTGATGCGCTGCATCATGGAACTCACGTAGTTCAGGCGCATGGTGAGGTTATAGGTATAGGTAAAGATCATGACGAGCGCGCCGGCCGAAATGCCAAACCACGCGTTGCCACCCGCGACGAACACACTCACCACGGCCATGGTGATGACGATAAGGCCCGAGGTCGTAAAGTTGCGCTGCATCATGGCGTGCATCGAAACCGTTTCGGCGTCGCGCGCGGCGCGGTCGGCGGCATCGAACAGGTCGCGCTCAAAGTCCTCGCGCCCACAGGTCTTGACGGCCAGGATATTCGTGACCGCGTCGGACAGCACGCCCGACAGCTTGTTCTGCGCGGCGGACGTCGCGGCCGAAAGCGGCATGATGCGCTTGTACATAAGCCAGACAAATGCGATGTAGACGACCATGATGCCCACCAAAATCACGGTAAACGTCGGTACCACCGGGGCGAGCGCCGCCACCGTGCAGACAACCGAGGTGATGGTGGGAATGAGCGAATACACCGTCACGTCCACCAGGCCCGTGTAGCCGCTCATAAAACGACTCGTCTGGCTCACAAGCGATCCGCCAAAGCGACTGGTGTGGAATGTCATGGATTGATTGGAGAGCGTGTCAAAGCACAGGCGCGCCAAGTGATAGTTGCCCGCAATCTCGAGCTTGTAGACGGTGTAGTCCTGCAGTTTGGAGAGAATTTGGCCCACTAGGTTAACGAGCACGAGCGCCAGAATGTAGGGACCAAAGACCTCAAACACCTGGTTGCCCGCCACGGGGCCGGCCTGGACGCGGTCGACGATAAGGGCCATCACGTAGGTGTTGGCAAACGTGAGCAAAAAGATATAGCCCGCCGACGAGAATACCGAGAGAAAGACGATCAGCGGCTGCGTGCGTGTGACATCCCAAAAACGCTGTAGCGTGCGACGCACAGTGGAGCGTTTGAGCGGACTGGTGCTTCTCTGAGACATGGGCTTCCTTTCGCGTCTGATAGGGCGAAACGCCATTGTTGCACATTGAAGCGCACTTCAAGCAAGCACGATGCGAAAAGCGCCCGCGCCCCGCGTTTACACCGGCGCCCCACCGTCAGATGCAGCTAGTCCTCGTCTTTTTGGTCTGCGAGCAAGCTCGCAGACGTAAGCCCCAAGATCTCGTCGACCTCCCGCGCGTCTTCCAGCGCGTCGATATCCTTGAGCTTGCGCTCCATAACGTTGGTGCGCGTAGTGATAATGCCCTCGACCGTCTTTCCCGCGGTCTCGATCTGCTGTTGGGCGCGGCGCAGCGCCGCCTGATAGCGCGGCAGCTCGGCCTTGACGGCAGAGAGCACACGCAGCACGTCATCGGTGCGTTTTTGCAACTTAAACGTCTGGTAGCTCATCTGCAAACTGTTGAGGATGGCCGCCATGGTGCTGGGGCCGGCAACGTTGACGTGATAGTCGCGGCCCAGGGTCTCGATAAGCCCGGGGCGGCTGACGACCTCGGCGTACAGGCCCTCAAACGGCACGAACAGAATGCCAAAATTGGTCGTCGCGGGCACGCTCAGATACTTTTCGCAGATGTCCTTGGCCTCGCGCTTCACCATGGCGTCGAGCGTCTTGCGCGCTGCGGCGACGGCCTCGGCATCACCCGACTCTTGCGCGTCGAGCAGATGCTCGTACGCGTCGCCCGGGAATTTGGAGTCGATCGGCAGCAGCACGGGATCGCCCTCGTCTACCGGCAGCTTGACGGCAAACTCAACGCGCTCCGAGGCGCCAGGCTTGGTGGCGACGTTTTCCAGATACTGGTCGGGCGTAAGAATGTCCGCCAGGATTGCACCCAGCTGCACCTCGCCCAAAATGCCACGCGCCTTGACGTTGCCCAGCACGCGCTTAAGGTCGCCCACGCCGGTGGCAATGGACTGCATGTCGCCCAGGCCCTTGTACACAGCCTCGAGCTGGTCGCTCACCTGCTTAAACGATGCAGACAGGCGATCGTTGAGCGTACGGGAGAGTTTCTCGTCCACCGTCGCGCGCATCTGATCGAGCTGCACGTTGTTGTCCTTGCGGATGGCGCCCAGCTGGGCATCGACCGTCTCGCGCACCTTGTCCAGGCGGTGCTCGATACCCTCGCGGTTGGCGCCGAGCTGTTGGGCCGTCTCGCGGCGCAGGTCATCCATACGGTCGCCGGCCTGCGAGAACTCGCGCGCAATGGTCAGGTAGCGCTGTTGCCCTACGGCCGCATCGGTCGTCTGCTGCTGCGCGATGGCATTTGCTGTGCGGCGGGTTTCTGCCAACGCGACGTTCAGGGTGTCGAGCGCGTTATTGGCCTGCTCGAGCGCAGCCAGCATCTCTGTTCCGCTATCGCCACGCTCCCGCAGCTCGGCGCGAAGGCCCTTGAGCTGCAGGGCACAAGCCACAGCAACCCCCACCGCCACCAAGGCAATCACAACAAGCACGATATCAATAGCAGACATAGACTCCGTCCAACAAACCCAATCGATCATCAATCAAAACCGCGATCAATCTTACCCCGCCACACGCACCGGGCGTCACATGGCAATCGGACAAATGGATTTTGGGCCACAGGTACTAAAACGCTAACTCTCCCAGCCGGCGCGGATAGTTGTTACGACATCGCTTAGGCGCTGGCCGAGAACCGCCAAGTGCTCAAGCACCTCACTGGGCGAGGCGCCGTTGAGAATGCACGTGAGGGCATATGAGGCCAAGAAGATTGCCGCGAGCCCCAACGGAATTAGCACGATCATCGCCAGCGTACGCAGGCGCTGGGTCCAACGACGGCGACGCGCACGACGCTTGTCGAACGCAAGCTCCTGCGCATATGAATCTTGCTGTACGGAATAGGCTCCTGGGTCCACCTCACCCGCAGACGATACCGCGGACGCGGCGTTTTGCGCAGGAGGCTGGACGGCCGCCCCTTGCATTTGCATCTCCATAAGCCGTTGCTGCTGGCGCAACATGCGCTCGGCTTGTTGCCGCGGGGTCTCAAGAAACAGATCCATGTTGGCCTCCTCAATCGGAGCATTCGACGCTTACGCCCAGCATCCCGCACCGCCAAGGCCACGGCAACGCAATCCGTAGCAATAGCTGCAAAGTTTCTTGTTGACAAAAGCTGTCGAAAACCTCAACAACTCTCCTACCAGCACTTTCTCTGAGCTTTTTTCGTCAGCAATCTTTTGCCTTTCTGCCCTTTCGCCAACCGACCAAAACCTAACCAAAAGCTTGACGGAAATTGTGAAGACCGGGACCCCACACAAAAACGTGCCGCCCCTAAAGGGGCGGCACACAAACTTCTAATCAGCTTTTCAGTAACGAGCACGCGACGACCCAACGCCGGGGCGCGGGGCGGGAGGCCGGATTGCCTTCCCTCAACGCGACCCTGCGGAGCCGTGAGCGGGGAGGGAAGGCAATCCGGCCTCCCGCCCCGCGCCCCGCAGCAACCAGCGCCACGCGCTAGTAGTTCACCACCTGCTCCTCAAAGTACGCCTTCGGGTGGTTGCACACCGGGCACACCTCGGGCGCTTCGGCGCCAACATGCAGGTGCCCGCAGTTCAGGCACTTCCACACCTTTACGCCCTCGCGCTCAAACACCTCGCCCGACTCAATACGCTCGACGAGCTTGTTGTAGCGCTCCTCGTGAGCCTTCTCCACGGCACCGACGCCACGGAACTTCTCGGCGATCTCGGCAAAGCCCTCCTCTTCGGCGGTCTTGGCAAACTCGTCATACATCGTGGTCCACTCGTAGTTCTCGCCCGCGGCGGCGTCGCGCAGGTTGTCCAGAGTGCCCGGAACGGCGCCGTCGTGCAGATACTTAAACCACAGCTTGGCGTGCTCGGACTCGTTGCCCGCCGTCTCGGCAAAGATGTTCGAGATCTGAACGTAGCCGTCCTTTTTGGCCTTGGATGCATAGTAGCGATACTTGGTGTGTGCCTGGGACTCACCGGCAAAAGCGGTCTCGAGGTTCTTCTTGGTCTGAGAGTTCTCAAAATCCATAGGTGTACTTCCCTTCAACGCATGCCGCCCATAGGCTTTGAGCGACCTTGTCTTTAGGATGCCCTCATGCCGAGAATCTAAACCTTACAATCCTGTTCTTCATATTTGAGCGAGCTATACACTCAGCCAACGATCGCCCTCGGAGCGGCAAAAGCCCTCGCGCTCCAAATCGGCAAGAATGCTTGCGACCAGCTCGCGCTCGACCGGCTCTCGGCCCGCTGCCGTCTCCATCTCGTTAACGCTTGCAACGGCTTCATCGAGCGTAATACCTGCCGGCTGCCCATCGCGCGCTGCCAGCAGCATGCGCACAATGTGGGCGCGCTTTTGGCGACGCGAGCCCTCAAACTTGGACTGCCGACTATAGTTCGCCGATCGCCTGGACGGATTGGGCAGCGTCTTTTTAAGATACGCGCCGTAATCCAGCAACGCGTAATACCACGCGCGCGGCGTGTCGGCATCGTCTTGAGGCGCGGCAAAGGGCGCAATCTCATCCGCCACCGCACCAGGGGCCGCCGGACAGGCGGCTTGAATCAGCGGCACCAGCTCGCGATCGGGAACGGCCGGCACATCGGGAAAGAAATGGTGCAAAAAGACCGTGCGCACATTGGTCTCCAGATACACGCCCGGAAGATCGAATGCAAACGAACGGATGCCCTGCGCCGTTGCCGGGCCAATGCCGGGCAGCGCGACCAGATCGTGCGTCTCGCGCGGAAACTCCCCATCCCAGTCCTCCACAACGCACTGTGCAGCCCTGTGAAGCGCCAGGGCGCGGCGATTGTAGCCCATCCCCTGCCACGCATCCAAGACATCGGAAGGGGCAGCCTGGGCGAGAGCCTGGACAGTCGGAAAGCGATCGAGCCACGCCGGCATGCGCGCCTCCACGCGCGGCACCTGTGTCTGCTGCAGCATGACCTCGGAGAGCCAGATGATATACGGGTCGCGCGTTCGGCGCCACGGAAGGTCGCGATAACGCAGAACCCCTTCCGAACGAATCATCGAACGAAAGGGGTCCTGAATCATGTTAATGCTCCTTATGCGGCGCTATTCCTCCCGGCAAGCGTACGCGCAGGCGGCGTACTCGGGAAACGCATCGCGATCGGCGAACTTGGGATCGACAGCCGGGAACTGGCGATGGGCGACGATATCGCCGAGCGAAACGGAATCGAGATAGTCGCGCATCAGCGCCTGGGCTCCGGCCCACAGGGGATGATAGCAGCACGTGCCCATGCGCGCACAGTCACCATCGGGCGCGGTGCAGTCGTTCATAACCATGGGACCCTGAACGGCCTCTACAACCTGACGGATCGTGACATCGTCGGGGCTCACCTTAAGGCGCATGCCGCCATGAACACCACGCAGGCTCTCCACAATGCCGGCCTGAACCAAACCGTGTTGGATCGAACGGGCAAACGAATACGGAACATTGACCTCTTCGGCAGCAGTGCGAACAGAAAGCAACCGCTCCGGCTCCTCGGCAAGCATCGCAAGCATGCGAAGGGCATAATCAGTCTTCCTCGATATGTCCATGTTTCCCCTTTCAAGGAATACGAACAGCTCGAACGAGCTCCGGGGCCGAGCTTGTGTCGAGACGCCAAATGACCGCCTGAACAACCAAATTATAAATTGGGTGTCCACTGAATGCCGCACTTGAAGACTGGCTGAATCAGGTACGGCCTACAGTGAAATTTAGTATAGCCTAACCCCCTGCTTCATTGAACAGATGTTGCGCAACAAACCCCCTGTTTGAACGCATATATCAGTAGAGGCTGGCTCGCTCGTTGCAAATGCGGTGACTTGGATAAAGAGGCATATAAGAACGAGGGCCTATTAAACGCAAAAAGCCACGTCCGAAGACGTGGCTTTAATTGCGTTGGCGGGAAGTACGGGGCTCGAACCCGCGACCTCCGACGTGACAGGCCGGCGCTCTAACCAAACTGAGCTAACTCCCCAGGCAGTCGTTCGCGTTTGTTTCCGCTCGCGTGCGCTGCGGGGATTAGTATACACAGAAGTCTGTCCGCCGCGCAACAACTTTTTTGAAAAAGTTTTTCGGTCCCTCCGGGAGGGTCTCCGGGGCCGGCTGGCGCGGGTTGAGTTTGCTGCTCTACAGTCCTGCGCAAGACGGAAAGCACATTAAGTGCTTTCCTTTGCGTGCGGAACTCGCGACAAACTCAACCCGCGCCAGCCGGCCCCGGAGACCCTCCCTGCCGTCACTTGCTTCAAAGACTTTGTTCCTCGCCGCTTCCGCGGCTCGAGGTCCCCGTTCTCCTCGGCGGGGTTGTCTAAGATTGTTGTTGAACTTCGGCCTTTGGCTCAAAGAAAAACGGGAGATGCGATCTGCATCCCCCGTTTTTGTTGCACCTACTCTAGGTCAATAAATTTGATGCTCAGAATCTTGCCGTCCTTGACAAGCATTCTGGCCATGGTGGGGCCTCGGGTGCCTCTTGGATAGCTGGCACTGCCTGGGTTGAGGACCAGGCAGCGACCCACTTGGGCTTCTTTGGTTACGTGGGTGTGACCGTTGATAGCTACGTCCACGGATCCCACCGGGAGGTCTTCACGGTAGTGGGCTACGGCGAACTTGAGGCCTTCGTAGGTAAAGAGCGCCAAGCGGTCCACATCGGGGCCGTAGTCGCGGTAGTAGTCGTTATTACCCAGCACCGCTCGCACGGGGGCGATGGTGCGCAGGTGCTCGTAGTCCATCTCCGACGTAAGGTCACCGGCGTGGATAATCAGATCCGCACCCTTAAGCTCGTCCAAGAGCGCAGGCGAAAGATAGCCGTGGGTGTCCGAGATAATGTCGATACGCTTGGCGCTTGCACTGTTCATGGGATCCCTTCCGCAAAAAGATTTGGTGCATTCATGCAAAAAGCCCCACGGCTCCGCAGACGATTTTGGTCTACAGGGCTGCGGGGCCGGTGTACTAGAGGCTCAGGGCCTTTTTGAGCGGTACGACGCGACGGCGCGAAACCGGTACGCGTTCGTCGACGCCCGTAATGCCCAGCTGGATAGCGCCCGAGGGAACCGTCTCGACGTCGGTGACACACGCCAAGTTGACGATATAGCGGCGGTGAACGCGGAAGAAGCCAAAGTCGCAGAGCTTGGCCTCGAACTGTGCCAGCGAGGTCGTGGACAAAAAGCGGTCATCGACCGTATAAATACAGGAGTAATCGTCCTTGGCCATAATAAAGCGAATGTCGTCCACGGGGATGAGGACCTTGCGGCCGCCCTTTTCCACCGGGATGCGCTCGATGGTCACCTTGCTGTCCGTGACAGGCTTGGCGCGTTGCATAACCTTATCGATCGCTCGATCCAGGCGAGCCTCCTCGACCGGCTTCATCAGATAGTCGACGGCATCCACATCAAACGCCTCGACCGCATGATCGCTGTACGCGGTTACGAATACGATCGCCGGCGGATTCTTGAGCTTATGCAGTGCCTCGGCAAGTTGCAGACCCGAAGCGCCAGGCATCGAGATATCGAGGAACACAACATCGACGCGGCTCTCCATAAGCATCTCGATAGCGGAGCGAACGCTCGACGCTTCTGTGATCGTGCCGATCTTGCCCGTCTGCTCGAGCAAGAAGCGAAGTTCCGAACGGGCCGGGGCCTCATCATCCACAATCATCGCACGCAGCATAGGGATAAAACCTTTCGTCAACT
>CABRZY010000070.1 GCA_902475475.1 uncultured Collinsella sp. | reverse complement strand
TCTGATAGTCCTCGAGCTTGTCGCCAACAGATGTGGTGCGCTCGCTAGCGTACTCCTCCAGCTCGCTAAACGTGCGCGAACGGACTCCGTCCTTATCGGGCTTAACGCCGGCGAAGAAGACCTTGAGCGCATCGCGATCGATGCCGTCCTTCTTGGCAGCCTTCCAGGCCTCGTCGGTCACTGTGATGCGATACGTCTGCTCCTCTTTTTCGCGACGGAGCAGACCCTTCTTCTTGGTCTCGGTCGCTTCTTCCAGCTTGATCACGCGATCGTCGGTGAGCTTCATGAGCGTGGCGATATATGCCTGATCGGGCACCTCGTTCCAGCTCATGAGGGCCGAAAGCACGGCGGGATGGTCGGCCGAAGGCACATCGCGGAAATATTCGTCCTGGAAAAGCGGCTTGGGCTTGCGGCGGCGCAGCTTGAGCACAACGATTGTGCCGGTAAAGGCCACTGCCGCGACAACACTTAGCACGGCAAGTGCATTGGCAATCATGCGAGCGTGAGCGCGGCGGGCGTTAGCTTCGTCAGCCCATTCCTTCTCTTCGCTCAGGATCGTTGACGTGCGCTCTTCGCCCGAGGCGGCAAGCTGCGGCACCCAGTCGCTGGGGAAGGCGATGCGTGCCTCGGCGAATTCGCCCTGATGCACGCAGGGAATGGTATAGGTGACCATGGGCTCGTCCTCATCGAGTGACACGTCGCCCGTCAGCGGACCGTGGCCCCATGCGCGGAAGTTATCGCCCTTGACGGCCGCCGTCCCGGCAGCGGCATTTGCGAAGTACACTTCCATCTCGACATCGTCGGAATCCGCGGACCAGCCGTCACCTACAAATTTCCAGTAGAGCTCAGCGGTATCGGCCCAGTTCATGACCGCACCGGTCATGGTGTAGCTCACGTAATAGATCACGCTATCGCCGCTCTCGTGGGGGCTGAAAACCTTGATCTTTACGCCGCCGTCGGACTGCTCAACCGTATAGACGCCGCTGTCACCTTTGTTTGCATAGTCGACCCTGTTAAACGCGGCATCGTCTTCCTCGACGCTCAGCACGTCGACGCCCGCCGCGCCGCCCTGCTGGTTGGTGCCCGTATTGATATCCCAATACACGCCATTGACGTCGTCATCGAAATCAAACTGGCGTCCCTCGACAACGGTCAACGACCCATCGGCCTCGACCGTGGCGCCGATGTAGGTTTGGCTCATGGAGTAGCCGTCGGCGTGCGCGGCGGCGGGCAGCAGCAACAACGCAAGCGCGACGAGCGCGCAGACGGAAGCGAATCGCGCGAATAGGCGGCGCTGCCGACAGGTCTTGGCAACGGGGGCGTTCATAGGCACATCCTTTGTCTGTGATACCAACAGCGCCATTGTCCCACGTTTACGGGCGCACATGACGAATATCTAGGCCAACGGAACGTCAAATGGGACAAAAGTCCCACCCAAGCCTGGCACTTAGGGACGTTCCTTATCTGCCGGCAGTTTGGGACACTCCTTGGCATGGCCTGCGCCAACGATAGATACCACTTCACAGCTCCGTCACAGGTGTAGTGGCTTTGTGTTGCTGCGACGCGCGCTGATTGAGTCCGCGGGCAAGGGGCATAAAGCAGTTGAGCAAAAACGGTTTGCCCCTTTGCCGTTCGCTCGAGGATCATGTCCCCCTTTTCCGCGGAAACCCCGGCAGTTGCGAAGAGCTGCCGGGGTTTCTGTCGTCTAAGGTGCCAAGTTGATGGACGGGAATCAAAGCACCGAGTCTGCAGCCCGTCACACGCAATGCGGGGCCCCGACAACTTACGGACCACAGCGACGCCTCCCCATCGCGTCCCGCGCTATACTCGTCCGCATGGATATCAAAACACGCAACATAGCAACGCCCGCCGCGGACGTGCCAGCGACGCCACCCGCCTCCGCCCCCGCGCCCGTCGTGGGCCGTTTCGCCCCGTCGCCCTCGGGCCGCATGCACCTGGGCAACGTGTTCAGCTGCCTGTGCTCGTGGCTTTCAGCCCGCAGCCAGGGCGGCAGCATCGTGCTGCGCATCGAGGACCTGGACGATCGCTGCAAGCGCCCGGAACTTGCCGCTCAACTGATTGACGATCTGACCTGGCTGGGGCTCGAGTGGGACGAAGGCCCCTACTACCAGCACGATCGCCTAGACCTGTACGAAAGCGCCCTGCGCCAGCTGCAAGACGCCCGCCTCACCTATCCCTGTTTTTGCACGCGTGCCGAACTCCACGCCGCGAGCGCGCCGCACGCCAGCGACGGCACGCCCATCTACCGCGGCGCCTGCAGAGGTCTTTCTGCTGAAGAAATCACCCGCCGCAGTGCCCTGCGTGCTCCGGCCACGCGCCTGCGCGTGCCCACCGTCGACGACCTCGCCAGCGACGTGATCGAATTCGTGGACCGCACGTACGGAGCCCAATGCGAAGCACTCGCCACCGAGTGCGGTGACTTTTTGGTGCGCCGCAGCGACGGCGTTTTTGCCTACCAGCTAGCCGTGGTGGTCGACGACGCTGCCATGGACGTCACCGAGGTCGTGCGCGGATGCGATCTGCTGGGCTCCACGCCCCGCCAAATCTACCTGCAGCATCTGCTGGGACTTCCCACACCGCACTACGCGCACATTCCGCTGCTCATGTCGCCGGACGGCCGCCGCCTTTCCAAGCGCGACCGCGACCTGGACCTGGGCGAGCTCCGCGCCCGCTTTGGCACGCCCGAGGCACTGCTGGGCTGGCTCGCCAGGCAAACGGGCATCGCACCGGACACTGCACCGCGCTCTGCTGAGCAGCTGGTCGAGCACTTTAGCTGGGATGTTATCCGCGCACACCGGGAGAACATCACCGTAACGGCCGAGTAGCCAAACGCCTTGCCGCTACGCAACATCCCAGGGCTGGAGTTCGTCGCCCAGGCGGCGAATGATGCAGTCGTAGAGCACGGTATGGCGCTCGGCAGGGTTGGCATCGCGATGAAAATGGCCGTAGTACCAGCGCTTGTAATCCAAGCGGTCTTCCAGCTCATCGAAAAACGCCGTAAGTCGATCAACGCCGGGGCAATCCCAGCCGGGCGCCGGATAGAGCGTGGGCGAAAGCATGTGCGTAGAGCAGGTGTGGGTGATTACGTAGTCGACCTTCCAGCCCACACTGTCGAGCTTTGTCCGCGCCTCCTCAAAGTTGCGCTCGTCCGGCAGCTCCTGCGGCCACCAGCTGGAATAGGGAATGCGGTACTCTTTGTCAACGCTCGTGGCGCCGCCCATGGTAAAGATCGTTGAACCGTCGAGCTCAAAAACCTCGCCGCGCGTCAGGCGCCGTATGGGAGAGGTATCTGACAGGCGCTGCGTCAGCCCACCGTGCCACAGCTCCATGGGTCGCTCCGCCCAATGGTCGAAACGCTCGTGGTTACCGTCGACAAACAGCACGGTATAGGGGCGCGACTCCAGCCAAGCGATGTCGGCACATTCCTCGGCAGAGAAATCCCACGGAAAGCCAAAGTCGCCCGCGATGATGAGATAGTCGTCACTTGTCAGACCATCCCCAAGATCCCAGTCGCGAAGCTTTTGCATGTCGACGCCGCCGTGAATATCGCCCGTCACATAGACCGTCATCGGATCACCACTTCCCTGTAAGTCGCTAGCCCACATTCTGCACGATCACTAAGTCAACCGTTCCAGCCCTTCCATCCTTTGGGACCCACCCCTCGCTCTTCCATCCAAACGGGTCAAACACCCAAAAGATCAGATCGAGCACGCCGCCGGTCATCGTGGCGCCGGCAAGAGCCATGCAAACATGCAGAAAGCTGGCACTTCGGAGCACGTCGAACGGCCCCAGAACAGCCAACAGCGCGACCGCTGCGCCGGCTACGCACAGCGCGAGGCACGGCCCCGCGTCCTTAACGCACTTCTTTGCGAGATGCTTTGCGTTGTCACTCATCGGTATCGAACTCCTTAGAGGGTCGTTGTTCAGACGCATGCCGCCGCGGCAGAGCGGGGCGGCAGGGTAAGTGTCACATGCTGTGCGGACATCAATGGAGAAACCGCCTGCTCGACCAACCTTTGACGCCGTTTTGCACCGGCACCACATCCCCCGCTATCGAGGTCTAATACTTTTCCCGAGAAGTGAATGGCTGTTTTTGAACCCCTGAAACATCCGCATTTTTCGGCGGCAAAATCGCAGGATTTCAGCGCCGAAACCGCAGGAAGCGGCACCTTTAAAGTGTCGATGCTTCGGGGGTCCGTTTTAGCTCGTTCACTTCTCGGGAAAAGTGTTAGGCCTCGCTGTTAGCTATCCAAAAAGACACCTCTCCCTTCCCCACACCACCCAAAAACTCATCCAACGTTAATCTTGGCTCAAGAATCGCTTAATCTATAACCTGCACTATAGAGTTCGACCAAGGGCGGGGCGGCGCCGCGCAACGCAGGCCGCCGAACGCAACGCTCGCGCCCGGGCAGATCGCCCGGCGTCGCGCCCATCGAACGAAAGGACAGGTCATGGACGACCTCGAAAAAGTTGAAACCATCCGCACCAAGTGCAGCGTGAGCTACACCGATGCCAAGGCCGCACTCGACGCCGCCGACGGTAACGTTCTGGATGCCATCATTTGGCTCGAGTCGCAGGGCAAGACGCAGACCACGTCGGCGCACGCCGCCACCGAGTCCGCGCCAGTCGATGAGCCCTCAGCCGAGATGGTCGCCGCGCAGGCCGCCTACGAGAAGTCGAGCGAAAAGACCGACTTCTCCAAGAAGATGGACAGCGTATGGGAGTACCTCAAAAAGCTCTTCCGCCTGAGCCTGGACACCAAGTTTATCGCCACGCGCCGCGATGCGATCATCCTCAACATCCCCATCCTGATCCCCATCATCGCCCTGTTTGCCTGGGGCGCTACGATTTGGCTGATGCTGATTGGCCTGTTCTTTGGCATGCGCTACCGCATCGACAGCGACGGCGACGTACCCGGCAGCATCAACAACCTTATGAATCACGCCGCCGACGCCGCGGACGACATCAAGCAAAATCTCAACGACGACAAGTAATCGCAGACGGGGGCACGCATGGCACGAATCCTGATCGTAGAGGACGAGGAGAAAATCGCCCGCTTTGTGACGCTCGAGCTGGAGCACGAGGGCTACCAGGTAGAGCACGCCGCCGACGGGCGCACCGCCGTGGACCTGGCGCTGGAGCGCGACTACGATCTGATTCTGCTCGATGTGCTGTTGCCGCAGCTCAACGGCATGGAGGTGCTGCGGCGTGTCCGCAAGCACAAGGATGTGCCGGTGATTATGGTCACCGCGCGAGATGCCGTGATGGACAAGGTGGCCGGGCTCGATGCCGGTGCTGACGATTACCTAACCAAGCCGTTTGCCATTGAGGAACTGTTCGCACGGATCCGCGTGGCGTTGAAGCGCTCGGAGGCCGTGCGGGCGGCTTCGGGCGTTGGCGGCGCCGGGACGGGCGCGGCGAGCGACGCGGGCGGGAGCGACGCTGCGATACCCCCGGTCAGCGACTCGGCCCAGGCTTCCGCCTCGCCCTCCCCCGCCGCGCTCACCGTGGGTTCGGTCGCGCTCGATCCCGACCGCCGCGAAGTCACGGTCGGCGGCTCGCCCATCGTGCTGACCGCCCGCGAGTTCGACGTCCTCGCCCTGCTTATGGCACATGCCGGCACCGTGCTCACGCGCGAGCGCATTGCGCACGAGGCGCTGGGCTACGAATACGTGGGCGACACCAACAACGTCGACGTGCACATCGCGCACCTGCGCGCCAAGATCGAGGACGCCGGCGGTGCCCGCATCATCCAGACCGTGCGCGGGGTGGGCTATGTCTGCCGCACGTAACGCCGAGGCCAAGCGCGTCACCTCCATCGCCCGCGCCATCAACTGGAGCTATATGTGGCGCCGCCTGATGAGCTACGTCTGGCTCGATCTGTTGCTGGTGGTGATTGCGGCGGCGATCCTCGTCTATGGATACAACCAGACACTGCCCGACAGCGCGTTTACCGCAGGATGGATCCCCGGCGCCACCGTTCGCGGCATGTCGCTGAAGCCCGCGCGCGGCTGGGACCTGACAACGCTCACCTATACCGTCAAGCCTGCGCGTACCACCAAGACCTTCCCCCTCGCGCAGGACCTCATCGCACTTTGGCCCCTCTATATCGTTGTTGTAGGTTGGCAGGTCATCAGCATGCTCGATATGCTCGGCGGCGCTCGCCGTGTGCGACGCACCATGGCGCCGCTCAACGACCTGGCCCTGCGCGTGGACGAGCTCGGCCGCATGCAGCTCTCCGGCGGCAAGATGGAAACGCTGGAGCAAGCCATCGAGCGCGCGAGCGTCGACTCGCCGAGCGTCACCACCGGCGACGCCGACCTGGCAAGCATCGAGGTCGCACTCAACCGCCTGCTGCGCCAGATGCAAGAGGCCAAGCTGCAGCAGATGCGCTTTGTCAACGATGCAAGCCACGAGCTGCGCACGCCCATCGCGGTGATTCAGGGCTACGTGAACATGCTCGACCGCTGGGGCAAAGACGACCCGGACGTGCTGGCGGAATCCATCGCGTCCCTCAAGGCCGAAAGCGAGCACATGCAGGAGCTCGTGGAGCAGCTGCTGTTTTTGGCGCGCGGCGATGCCGGGCGCACGGTCCTGCGGCGTGCGCATACCAACCTGGCTGCACTGGTCGGCGAGGTTTGCGAAGAATCGCAGATGATCGATGCCGGGCACACGTATCGGCTGGCCTTTGACGCTGCGCTTATCAGCGACCCGCGCTGCGACGCGTCCGTCGATGTCGCGCTCGTGAAGCAGGCTCTGCGCGTGATCGTGCAAAACGCCGCCAAGTATTCGGACGCGGGCACGCCCATCTCGTTTGGCGTAGCGCCGGATGCGGGCGCGGGTACGATCGACATAAGTGTTGAGGACGAGGGCATCGGCATGAACCAGGAATCCGCAGCTCACGCGTTCGAGCGGTTCTACCGTGCCGACAACGCGCGCGATGCCGGCGCACAGGGTTCGGGTCTGGGGCTTGCGATCGCCAAGTGGATCGTCGACAGCCACGGCGGCGTCATCGGTGTGACCTCGGTCGAAGGGGTCGGCAGCCGCTTTACGATTCGCCTGCCACGATAGGAAGCCCCTCGGCATAAATAAAGGGATAGGGCCACGCGGCCCTATCCCTTTATGCCAGCTATGGCAGCTTGTGCGCTACTCGCGGCACAGGTGCACGGCGAAACCGGCGAACTCGCGCTTAAAGTACACGAGCTTGGTACCACCGTCGGGCAGCAGCGCGCGCGACTCTTCGTTGACCTCGAGCCCGCGCTCGGCAAACCACTTCTCAGCTGCATCGATGTCGTTAACGGCAAAGCCGATGTGGCCCTTGGTGCCACGACCGTTCTGCTTCATGATCTCGACCAGCGAATCGTTGAAGTACGAAACCGGGGTCTCGATGACGGGCAGGCCCATCATCGTCGAGAACAGCTCCGCGATCTCCAGGGCGTCTGCCGGGTCGGTGGCGTTAATGCCCACATGGGCAACGCGCATACCAAAGAGCTCTACCGGGTTGGCGTTCTGCTCACTCATGCAGTCAGCGCCTACTGAGCCATGACGTCGAGAACGGCCTTCTCGGCGGCAACGCGGTTCATGCCGGTCATGAAGGGCACGCCACTCACGTACGGGCAGGTGAGGCCCTCGGGGGCAACGGTGGTAGCGATCAGCAGGTCAGCGCCCTCGTCGCAGTAATCCTTGGCCTCGGAGATGGCGCACTGCACGATCTCGTACTTGTCGGCATAACCGTTGGCGTCGAGCAGAGTAGCGACCTTCTGGGCAACGAGCGTGGAAGTAGCAGCGCCAGCACCGCAAGCCAAAACGATCTTCTTCATAGGTAATGTCTCCCTTCATGGTTTACTTTAGGTAAGTGTACCGCAGCGAGCGATGGCACTCGGCCTCGATGAGCTTTTATGCCAGTTTGCTTGCGCGCTGCGTATAATACATCTAGTACTTGTTGTCATACCGCTCGCTTTATGAGCGACTAAGGACCCTAATATGCCCGATTCCCGCACACTCTGGACCGCCGTCGTTATCATCTGCATCGCCGTGTCGGTGTTCTTTAGCGTCAAAAAACGCACCACGTTTAAACGCCTGCAGCAATTGATGGCCGCCAAGCAGTGGGACGAGTTCGATCGTTTGCTCGACGGCAAACTCACCAGCATGCTGTACCCACGCTACAACCGCGACTACCTGCGCCTGAACTCCTATCTGCTGCGCGAGGACCACGAGCGCGCCAGCGAGATGTTCGACCTGCTGCTGGGGCTCAACCTCCCCAAGATGCAGCGCGTCGACCTGGTGATCAAAGCCTTTAACTACTATGTTGGCCAGGAGGACCGCAAAAAGTCCAAAGAGCTGTTGCACGAGATCAAGGGCTTTGAGGGCGGTCAGGCCGAGGCAGTCGCGCACGAATGCCAACTGATGTACGACACGATGATCCTCAAGCGCCACAACGACATTC
>CABRZY010000069.1 GCA_902475475.1 uncultured Collinsella sp. | reverse complement strand
CAGACTGCTGCCGCCGAGACCGTCGCGCCCGCGCCCGCAGCCACCGAGGCCGCATCGGAGTCCAATGACCGCCTGGCCGCCATGATGCGCCGCAGCGCCCGCCGCGAGGAGGCCTACGTGCCCACCTCTCAGCTCCGCCGCTTTACCCTGCCCGATTCGGCGCCCATCATGCGCCGCGTCATGGGCTTTCTGTCCGACCAGGCCCGCACACTCATCCATGCCGGCGTGTCGCGCGACCGCATCTGCATCGATCCTGGCCCGGGCTTTGGTAAGTCGGCTAACGAGGACATCGTCATCCAGCGTGAGACTGCCAAGATGGCGTCACTGGGCTATCCGCTCATGTGCGCCGTGTCGCGCAAGCGTTTTGTGGGCGCTGTCTCGGGCGTGACCGAGGCCGCCGCGCGCGATGCCGCCACGTTTGGCGTGTGCCTGGGCGCCATCCAGGCCGGTGCCAACATCGTGCGCGTGCACGACGCCGCGGGTTTTGCGCAGTTCCTGAACGGTTACTGGGCAGTTGCCAAGCCGCAGCCGCGCCGCGCGTTTGTGGCCGTGGGCTCCAACCTGGGGCATCGCTGCGACAACATCCGCGCTGCACGCGAGATGATCGCCGAGATTCCACTCACCTGCGTGTCCAACTCCTCCAAGATCTACGAGAGCGAGCCGGCCTACGAGACGCGCCAGGACGCGTTTGCCAACGCCGTCATCGAGATCAAGACCGAGCTGGCGCCGTTGGTGCTGCTCGACGAGCTCATGAAGATCGAGGCTGAGCTGGGGCGCGACCGCTCCAAAAAGGCCAAGGCCAACGGCCCGCGCACCATCGACCTGGACCTGCTGTGGATGGACGGCGAGACCCACGGCGGCAAAAAGCTGCGCCTGCCGCATCCGCTGATCGGCGAGCGCGATTTTGTGCTGGTGCCGCTCGAGGACTTGATGCACGACCCGGCGCGGTTCTTCCGCTACAACGGCGTCGAGGTCAAGGAGCCCGAGGACCGTGTGGGTCATATCGTGGGCGAATTGGGGCGTATGTAGATGATCGAGATGAATGCTGTTGCCGCCGGCACCGAGCTCGACGCGGCGCGTGACGCGGGCCGCGAGGGCGTATCCGCGGGCTGGTGCGCGTGGAGTGCGGGCGATGCATCGCTGACGTTTTCGCTGGTCGTGCGTCCGGATGTGAACATGCATGCCTTCCATGGCCTGCCGTTTGTGGCCGCGATGGGCATGATGGACGCGCTCGTGGGCACGGCTTCGACGCCGGGGTTGGGCCTTGCCGGTAAGGTGGGTATCCAGTGGCCGAGCGACATTGTGTGCGGCGCGCCCGCGTTTGAGACGTCGTTCGCGCGCGTCGCCGTCAACGGTGGTGCCGGTGCTGCGGGCATGTTCGGTGCCGTGACGGTGGATATTGAGCATTCGGCGTTGAGCGAGCTCGGTGTAGATATGGCCGACGAAGCGCTGGTCGAAGAGTTGGCCGCCGCCGTGCTGACCCGTGTGGATGCCTGGGTGGCTGTTGCCAACACGCCGCAGGGCGCCGCAGGGCCGCTGGCTCCCGTGCTGGGCGAGTACTTCGACATGGTGCCGCTGCTGGGCCGCCAAGTTGCGGCGGTGTCGCCCAACGGTTTGCCGCTTGCGGTCGGTGTGTTTGCGGGCCTGGACATCTGGGGCCGCGCGACCATCAAGACCGATGCCGGCGAGCAGGAGTTTCCGCCCGAGGCCGTACGAATTCGCGGGCTGTAGCGCGGGGCGTTCGCGCCCAAAGATAGACATGACAACAAGACCCTCCTCGGCCTGTGCCGGGGAGGGTTTCGCCTATCTGGGGAATGGGTTGCCAGCGCCCTATTCCTCAAAACTGAAAAATTTTCGTTTTTGAGGAATAGGATTAAGGCAGCTCGGTCTTTCGCGAGGTATATTCGCTATAGAGCCTATTCCTCAAAACTGAAAATTTTTCAGTTTTGAGGAATAGCGATAAAAGACCGCGAGGAGGCCCCAATGAAACTCATCAATAGAACGTCATATATGGACACGTTGACGAGCCTTATTGGCGTGCCGGACATCAAGGTCATCACGGGCATCCGTCGTAGCGGTAAATCAAAATTGCTCGAGGCCCTCCGCGATTACGTGGAGGCAAATCTGTCCAATTCGAATGTCATCCATATCAACTACAACCTCGATGAGTTCGAGAATCTGCTCGAGTATCACGCGCTGCTCGCCTATGTAAAAGAGCATCGAGTGTCCGGCAAACAAAACTTTCTGCTTATCGATGAAGTTCAGATGTGCGACGGTTTTGAGCGTGCGATCAACAGCCTCCACGCATCCGAGCAGTACGACATATTCATTACCGGATCGAATGCCTTTTTGCTGTCGAGCGATCTGTCGACGCTCTTTACGGGGCGTACGTTCGAGATCGAGGTTTTCCCATTCTCGTTTGAGGAGTATCGACTCTATGGCGACGAGGGCGAGGTCGACCGCGACTTCGATGAGTACGCGAGAACCGGCGGTATGTCCGGCTCCTACCCTTATCCACTGCAGGAGCAGCGTTATCAATATCTCTCCAATGTCTTCAAAACGCTCATCGTGAGAGATATCGTGCAGCGGCATAACGTGAGAAACGAATCGGCGCTGCTGCGCATTGCCGATTACATGATGGACAACGTATCCAACATAACGTCGGCACGTAACATTACGGATATTTTGAACGCGGATGGGCTAAAGATAACGAACAAGACGGTCGGCACGTACATGGGGTACCTGTGCGATGCGTTTGCCTTCTATAAAGTTCGTCGGTACGACATCCACGGCAAAAAATACCTTAAGAGCGGCGAGAAGTATTACCTGGCAGACCACGCGTTCAAATACGCGCTGATCGGTACACGTGATATGGATTGGGGACGCGTATACGAGAACATGGTGGCAATCGAGCTGCTGCGCCGCGGATACGAGGTATACGTCGGCGTGCTCTATAAAAAGGAAATAGACTTTGTAGCAATCAAGCGAAGCGAGAAGCTCTACATTCAGGTGAGCGACGACATCAGCTCGGATAAGACATTTGAACGCGAGATTTCACCACTGCTGAGCATTGGCGACGCGTACCCCAAGATGATTCTCGCCCGCACGCATCACGAGGCCACGGACCGCAATGGGGTGCAGATCGTGGACCTGGCGAGGTGGCTGTGCGACGAGGCCTAGCAGAAAGCCCTATTCCTCAAAACTGAAAATCTTTCGATTTTGAGGAATAGGGCCGATGCGTTGCCTAGTTCGCCGCTCGCGCTCGTGCTCGACTTAAGCCCCTGTCCTATCCCAGCTCCTGCATGCGGCGGTAGATTTCGCAGATACCCTTGATGGTGAGCTGTCCGTCGACCACGTCGAAGGCATCGGTCGAATCGGCGACGATGCTGGCGAGACCGCCCGTGGCGATAACGGTGGCATCCTCGCGGCCCAGCTCGCGCTTCATGCGCGCGACCAGGCCCTCAGCCATGGCGGCGGCGCCCGTTACGGCGCCGACCTTGATGCACTCCTCGGTATCGCGGCCGATGGCGTGCTCGGGCGCCTCGAGCGGCACGCTGGCGAGCTTGGCGGCACGGGCGGCAAGCGCGTCCATGGAGATGCGAATGCCCGGCGCGATCGCTCCGCCAATGTAATAACCGTCCTCATCGATGACGTCGATATTGGTCGCGGTGCCAAAGTCCACCACGATCGCCGGCGCGCCATAGAAGGTCTCGGCAGCGACGGCGTTGGCGATGCGGTCGGCACCAACGGCCTGGGGGCGCGCCGCCCGCAGCTTGGTTACGGCGGCCGTCTGCGGCCCGATGACGATGGCGTCCGCGGCAATGCGGTCGGCCACGGCGTGCCACTCGCGCGAGAGCTGCGGCACCACGCCCGCAAAGGCGATCGCGTCGACCGCATCGAGCGAAAGGCCGTACATCTTAAAGAAACCCATCAGGCGCACATGGATCTCGTCGGCGGTATAGGAGCGGTCGGTGGGCATGCGCCACGACTGCACCAGCTCGTCTCCGTCAAACAGGCCCATGGCCGTCTGCGTGTTTCCCATATCGATAGCGAGCAGCATGTCTACTCCCGGTGTCGGCATAAAAGGACGCGCACCATTGTATACGTGCCGTCGACGGCACTCGGCTGCGATTCGTTTACGGTGATAGGGGCTGAGGGGTTTAAATATGAAGGAATTATGCTTTACGAGATTTTCCTTGCCGCTTACCGAACTCCCGCGTAATATTCTTTCTTGCGCACATGAAGCGCCCAGACATTGCGGGGTGGAGCAGTCTGGTAGCTCGCCGGGCTCATAACCCGGAGGTCGTAGGTTCAAATCCTGCCCCCGCGACCAAGAACTTGCAGCTCGTCGGCCTAGCCGGCGAGCTTTTTTGTTATTTCGGGACCGTGTTTTCGATCCAATTCTCGGCCTCTCAAACAAAATCTCGATCTGTAACATCTAGACCCGATTTGGGCGGCTAGGTGTTACAGATCGAGATATACCGGTGGGCTTGGTCGTGTTTGTCTAAATCTGTAACACGAGGGACGGTTTTTGCCGAGTAACCGTTACAGATTGAGATTTTCTAGCAGGCGGGTTTGGTTTGTCTCGATCTGTAACAGGTAGGGGTCAAAAGTGGGCCTAGCTGTTACAGATCTAGATTGTTGAGGATGGGCCGAGAGGAATGTCTCGATCTCTAACAGTAAGACCCAGTTTTGCCGCGTAACTGTTACAGATTGAGATAAACCGACGGGCCGCCCCGCCCACCCCCCATCCACCTGCCGTTACCTGTTATCCGCCGATTTCCGTTGTGCCGCTATGCCCCCATGCCATATCCTCTAGACAACTACGCGGCATCATCGCCGCCGCGCCTACAAGAGAGGAATGTCCATGACCGCACCTGCATCCAAGCTGCTCCAGCCCATTACGGTTGGCCCCCTTGAGCTCAAGAACCGCATTATGTTTCCGCCGCTGACCACCGGCTACGAGGAGCGCGACGGTTCCATCGGCGAGCGCAGCCTGGCTTTTTACGAGCGCCTGGCCCGTGGCGGCGTGAGCTACATCGTCACCGGCGACGTCGCTCCCGTCATGACCGCGAGCCCCACGCCCAAGCTGGCAACCGACGCCCAGATCCCCACGTTTAAGGCTCTGGCCGACGCCGTCCACAAGCACGGTGCCAAGGTTGCGCTGCAGCTGTTCCACCCCGAGTACGACGTGCCCGGTGTCGGCCGCATGGTCATGGGCTCCATGGCCGCTGCCAAGGCCGCGCAGGAGGCCAAGGCCGCCGGCGACGAGGAGACCTTTGCCGCCAAGATGGCCGAGTCCAACGAGATCCGCAATCAGGCATACGCCAAGCTGCACCACGACATGCAGCACTTTGTGAACGAGGCGAGCGTAGAGCAGCTCACCCAGATCAAGGAGGCCATCGCTGCCTCGGCCGCCCGCGCGCAGCAGGCCGGCATCGACGCCATCGAGGTCCACGGCGACCGCCTGGTGGGTTCGCTGTGCTCGGCCATCCTCAACCAGCGCACCGACGAGTACGGTGGCTCGTTCGAGAACCGCGTTCGCTATGCGCTGGAGGTCGTCGCTGCCATTAAGGAGGCCGCGCCGCAGCTGATGGTGGAGTACAAGCTCCCCGTGATCATGGAGAACCCCGACGGCACGCCGCGCGGCAAGGGCGGCCTGCAGCCCGACGAGGCCTGCGAGTTTGCCAAGCTGCTCGAGGGCGCGGGCATCGACATGATCCAGGTTGCACAGGCCAACCACACCGGCAACATGGGCGACACCATTCCGCCCATGGGCGCCATGCCCTACAACTGGACGCTGCCCGTGGCCGAGCGCGTCAAGGCTCTGGTCTCCGTGCCGGTGGCCACCGTCGGCCGCGTTGTCTCGGTCGAGGCCGGCGAGAAGATCCTGGAGGATGGCTCGGCTGACATCATCGCCTATGGCCGATCGCTCATGTGCGACCCCGACATTGCGCTGAAGGCCGCCACGGGTGAGCCCATCCGCGAGTGCCTCAACTGCAACAAGGGCTGCGTCGACGCGATTCAAAACCGCAAGTACATCTCGTGCGTGCTCAATGCCGAGAACGGTGACGAGGCGACCATCGCCATCAAGCCGGGCGAGGGCGACAAGAAGATCGCCGTGGTGGGCGGCGGCATCGCCGGCCTGGAGGCCGCGCGCGTGGCGGCCAAGCGCGGCTACGACGTGACCATCTACGAGGCGAGCGATCATCTGGGCGGCCAGATTGTGCTGGCGGCTGCGCCTCCGCGCAAGGACGAAATCATGCGCTCGGTCGAGTACTACGAGAAGATTCTGCCTGGCCTGGGCGTGAAGGTTGAGCTCAGCCATGCCGCTACCGCTGAGGACCTCAACGCCGCCGACGCCGCGATTGTGGCTGTGGGAGCGCACGACGTGGTCATCCCCGTTCCGGGTGCCGACTCGGACAAGGTCGTTTCGAGCTGGGACGTGCTGGCCGGCAAGGTGGAGCTCAGCGGCCGCGTCGCCGTCATTGGCGGTGGCCTGGTGGGCACCGAGACTGCCGAGTACCTGCTGCAGCACGGCTGCGAGGTGGCGATCGTGGAGATGCTCGACAAGATTGCCGCGGGCGAGTCCGAGACCATTCTGCCGCTGATTATGAGCGACTTTGCAGAGCACAACGTGGAGCAGCACGTGAAGACCCGCCTGACCGCCATTACCGACGAGGGCGTGGAGGCCATTCGCACCACCGAGGACGGCGCCGAGGAGCCGGTGAAGATCGCCTGCGATTACGTGGTGATGGCCGTGGGCTCCAAGGCCAACGCGTTTGACCTGGATGGCGTGACGGTGCCCGTGACCTGCGTGGGCGACTGCTCGGGTGAGCGCACCGCCGACATTGCGAGCGCCATTCGCACGGCGTATCACGCGGCCAACGAGCTGTAGTTGAACATCGCGGCCAGGCGGGACGGTAGCACGGATCCGTTTCGCCCGGCTGTGTCCCGTCGGGTGCCAACCGGTGCGGGGCCTGCAAGCGCAGCAGGTCCCGCCCTTTTTGTTTTGCTCCGGTGGATGGCAATGCGCGGTAATCATGAGGAGTGAGGACGTCTACTGCCTTGCAGATCACTCAAAAATATTGTGGGAGGGGTTAATAACTATATCCTCTATACCAAAGGACATAAAGAGATGCCAATTTTGTTGACAAGCGAATGACGATTAGCTGCGAGTCAGCTACCAGCGTAAATAATCGATAAAGAAATGTCGTAATTTGGTGCCAAATGCCCAGATAACGCCGCGTCTATTTTAATTAACTGCTTTGAGCAAACAGTAAAATGCTACTATCTAACTTGCACGTAAGAAAGCAGATTAACGGTTAAGGCTAAGAAGTGGCAGGTATGTCGGAAGCAACTAGGACTCGCACGCATGCGCCCGAGGTTAGGCAGCGCGCTGTCGAGATCCTCCAAGAGGGGGTCGGTCATCGCGCCCTCGCTGCGGAGCTTGGCATTCCCCAGGCCACGGCTCGTCAGTGGGCCCGCGCGTATGCCGTGGGCGGTGCCGACGCCGTTCTCAATGCCGGTTCGCATCATCACACCTATTCGTACGACGTAAAGCTCGCTGTGGTTAAGGACCGTCTGGAAAACGGCTTGACGGTTCGCGAGGCCATGATCAAGCACAAGATTCCCAGCGAGTCTTCGGTCAAGGCTTGGTGCCGTCAGTACCGCGAGAGCGGTGAGGCCGCACTGGTCGATAAGCCGCGCGGTCGCAAGCCGCGCGTTAAAAAGGCGGAATAGCAAACGGGATGGTGCGCCCACAGGGGCGCATTTTTCTTGCCGCCCCTCTGCTCCAATGCAGACAGACTCCTTACCCCGTACACCTAAAACTCCCCAGTTGACCGAAAACCTGCCGCCGCTATTCCTCAATTGAGCTATAACGTTAAACAATTGCAGCGTTTTTGCATGGGGGAGTGATGGTATGACGCTACTGTATTTCCTTACCCTGTTTCCGCTGGTACCGGCGCTGGGCATGCTGTTCGCGCGCGGCGACCGCGCCCGCGATGCGGTGGGGCTCATAGGTTCCGGCATTATTATGGCGGTGACAGTTGTAGTCGCCGTCATGTTTTTTGGCACGGGTCCGCAGAGCTTTGAGGTTGCCCCCGGCACCTCGCATGTGCTCTCGATCATCAGCTCCGTCATCGATGTAATTCTGTGCGCCGTCATCCTGTACAACGCGTACAAATATAGGAACGCGCTCACCATGGTGCTCGGCATAGTCCAGCTGGTGGGCTCGCTCGCTTTTGCAGCCATGACGCTGCCCGCGGCCGAAGCCGTCACGGCGACGCCGCTCTACCTGGACTACATGAGTGTGATCATGGTCCTCGCCGTCGGCATCGTCGGCAGCCTTATCTGCGTGTATGCCCTGGGCTACATGAAGGACTTCCAGGCCCATGACGAGCACGAGGCTGCGCTGCGCGGGCAGACCGCGCCCGACCGTCGCCCGCAGTTCCTGGCGCTTATGTTCCTGTTCCTCTCGGCCATGTTCGTCATCGTGACGAGCGACAACCTTGAGT
>CABRZY010000068.1 GCA_902475475.1 uncultured Collinsella sp. | reverse complement strand
CGCTGGAGCGCGAGGCCCGCGCCAAGCTCACCGTCCGCGCGCAGACCGAGGCCATTAATGTCTTTGCCAAGAACCTCGAGGGCCTGCTCTCGGCACGCCCCGTGCGCGGCGCCCGCGTGCTCGCGCTTGATCCGGGATACCGCACCGGCTGCAAGGTCGCCGTCATGGACGAGACCGGCAAGCTGCTCGACCACGGCGTGGTCTACCCCACCAAGCCGCGCCACGACGTCGCTGGCACCAAGCGCGAGCTCGCCCGCCTCGTCAAGAAGGACGGTGTCAACACCATCGTCATCGGCAACGGCACCGCCAGCCGCGAGACCGAGGAAGTCGTCTCGGAGTTCATTGCCGAGCAGGCGCCTGAGCTGCGATACACCATCGTCAACGAGGCCGGCGCATCGGTGTACTCCGCCTCCGAGCTCGCCAGCCAGGAGTATCCCGATCTGGACGTCACCGTGCGTGGCGCCATGAGCCTGGGCCGCCGTCTACAGGACCCGCTGGCAGAGCTCGTCAAGATCCCGCCCCAGTCCATCGGCGTTGGCCAGTACCAGCACGACCTTGACCAGGCCGAGCTTTCGCGCACCCTGGGCCATGTGGTGGAGGACGTCGTCAACCGCGTGGGCGTCGACGTGAATACCGCGAGCGCAAGCCTGCTGGGATACGTATCGGGCATCACGCCGAGCGTGGCCAAAAACATCGTGGCCTACCGCGAGGAAAACGGTGCCTTTACCGATCGCCGCCAGCTTAAGAAGGTCCCCAAGCTGGGACCCAAGGCATATCTCAACGCCGCGGGCTTTTTGCGCATCAGCGGCGGCAAGAACCCACTCGACGCGACAAGCGTCCACCCCGAGAGCTATGAGGTGGCCACATCCGTCCTGAAGCGCGCCGGCGTTGGGGCCAGCGAGCTCAGCCGCGGCGGCGTGCCCGACATCGAGCGCCGTCTGGGCAGCATCTCGGCACTGGCCAGCGACCTAGACTGCGGTACCCTCACGCTCATCGACATCGTTAACGAGCTCAAGAAGCCCGGCCGCGACCCGCGCGACGACGCGCCCGAGGTGGTCTTTAGCCGCTCAGCGCTTTCCATCGACGACCTGGAACCCGGCATGGAACTCAAGGGCACGGTGCGCAACGTCGTCGACTTTGGCGCGTTCGTCGACGTGGGCGTGCACCAGGACGGCCTCGTGCATATCTCCAAGCTGGCCAACCGCTTTGTCAAGCACCCGAGCGACGTGGTGCGCGTCGGTGACACGGTCAAGGTGTGGGTCGAGAAGGTCGATCGCGACCGCAAAAAGATCTCCCTCACCATGGTACAGGGCAAGTAAACCGCCAAAGCAAAGGTACCCCCTGTAGCGATGTGCAAAATCGCGAGTATTCTGCAAATTCCACCGTTCCGGATGCCCCTCAGAGACGAAAAAGCAAAAAACAGCCCCCGTTTTAGCGTCGTCAGAGCCAAAACGGGGGCCGTTCCATGCTTCGGTCAACTGATAAAGACCTTTACCTTGCTGAATACTCTCAATTTTGCACGGCGCAGGCGGGGGTACCTTTGCCCACGGCAGGATATGGAAGCCAAGCGCCAACTTGCTGGCAAGCTCGTACCGGCAGCCCCGGCCTTTCCTTTGCCTAGCGCGACCCTCGCGGAGCGCGTGAGCGATAGGGAAAGGAAAGGCCGGAGCGAACAGCCCACGGTACAGTCGGTGTTCGCGCTACGGCAGGATATGGAAACCGAGCGCCGCGATATCCTTGGCAAAGCCGCGCACGGTGTCGAGCGAGACCTCGTACGGGTCGCGACCAATGTTCTTGCGCTTGGCCAGGATGCTGTTGGGCACCGTAATGATCTGGCAACCGCAGGCCTCGGCCTGGTAAATGTTGATGAGCTCGCGCGTGGACGCCCACAGGACCTCGCAGTTGGGCTTTGCGGCGGCCTTCTTGACCGACTCCGTCATAAACGGAATGGGGTCGACGCCGGTATCGGCGATGCGGCCGGCAAAGAGCGAGATGATGGACGGCGTCTCGGCGTCGACGGCCTCGACCATCTCATCAACCTGCGTAGGCGTAAAGATGGTGGTGACGTTGACCTTGATGCCGTCGGCCGAAAGCTTGCGCACCAGCTCGGCGGTGGACTCGCCCTTGGTGGTCACGCACGGAATCTTGACGTAGACGTTCTCGGCCCAGGTAGCGATCTCGCGCGCCTCGACCTCCATGGTCTCGACGTCGTCGGCAAAGACCTCAAACGAGACGGACACATCGGTGATGTGGGCCAGGACCTCCTTGGCAAACGCGCGGTAATCCGTCACGCCGCCCTTCTTCATAAGGGACGGGTTGGTCGTGAAACCCTGAACGTTGCCGTTCTCGTACATGTCGAGCATGCCCTCGAGGTTTGCACCGTCAGCGAACACCTTGATTGCCATCTGCCTGATTCCTTTCGTTAGCATACGGCCGATAAACTGCTAAACACTTTACCTATGTTTATCAAGGCGTGAGCTGCGGGTTTTTATCTTCTCGGCGAACGGTATAAACACCTCAGTGTTTGGATTGATAAATCGATTGAGCATGCAAAAGCAAGGAGTCGCAGTTGGAGCAAACGTCAGAACGCGGGATTCATTAGATGAGGCCGAAATGCTGCATCGCCGTGACAGTGCCGTCGTGTGCGACATCGTCAGTCACGTAGTCGGCGACCGCTTTGACCTCGGACATGGCGTTGCCCATGGCGACAGCCGTCTCGACGGCAGCGAGCATGCCCAGGTCGTTGCCCGAATCGCCAAAGCCAAAGGTGCGCGCATTTCCCTCGCGGCCCAGATACGTCAGCGCTCGCGCCACGCCCACTCCCTTGTTGATGCCCTTGGGGCTCAGCTCGCGATTCTGGCCACCGGTGTTGCAGGCCTCAAAATAGCGCTCGATAAAGCCGTCATCGTTGGCAACGCGAGCCAAACTGGGCACATTGAGGCATACCTTGCCCACGCGCAGACTGCCGTCGACGCGCATCTCCTCGGCGCTGTGCACCACAGAAGTGCCGATCAGAGACGACTGCTCAACACCCGCGGGTTCCAGGGCAAAAGTAGCCACGTTGGTCTCGAAAAAGGCCTCAATCCCTGCCGCGGCCATACGGCGTGCAAGCTCCTCGATAACGTCCTCGCCAAAGCAGTCCTCATGCACCACGCGGCCCTCGACCTCGAGCGTGGCGCCCGCCATGGCAACGACACCCGCGGGGTCGAGCGCACGCAAGCTGTCCGCGATGAGCCACAGGGGGCGACCCGTGCAGATAAACGCCTTGTGCCCCGCGTCGCGCAGACGATGAAACGCCTCGACGACCATCTGCGAGGGGCGAACCGCCGAAAAGTCCTTATCGGTCATATCGTCGGGATCGAACGACGTCAGCGTGCCGTCCACGTCAAAAAAGAGCACAGCGGATTCGGGGTACGCATCAATCATATGGGTTCCTTTCGAGGATAAGGGCAAACGAAGCATCCATCATATAATGGAGCGACGCAACCAGAGAGGTCACCCATGGAATTTTACGCAAGCTGCCCCGAGGGCTTTGAGTCCGCACTCGCCGATGAGCTTAAACGCCTCGGGCTTTCGCATGTTCGCCGGCTGAAGGGCCGCGCCACGTTTGAGGGCGAGCTCGAAGAAGGCTACCGCGCCTGTCTGCGGTCGCGCCTGGCGAGCCGCGTGTTCGTGGTACTCGGGCGCTTTGAGGCGCAGGATGCCGACGAGCTGTACGATGGCGTTTACGACATCGCCTGGGAGACCATCATCCGCCCCGGCGCCACCATCGCCATTACCGCCCGCGGCGTGACCGAGCAGCTGCGCAACACGCGCTTCTCGGCCCTGCGCGCCAAGGACGCATTGTGCGACCGCCTGGCCGAGACCACGGGCCGTCGCGCCGACGTCGATGCCGCTGACCCCGATGTTCACCTACTGCTTTCGTTGCGCCAGCGCCGCGCGAGCATAAGCCTAGACCTTTCGGGCGACCCGCTGTTCAAGCGCCTGCCGCCCGCGGCGACCCGTGCCGGCGAGGGCGCGCACGTGCTGCGCCCCGACTACGCCGCTCTGGTGCTGGCGCAGGTCGGCTGGACCGCACTGTGCGAGCGCGAGCTGACGGCCGATGATTACGAGAATGAAGCCCTGCCCACGCTGATCGATGCCTCGTGCGCCGGCGGCGGTCTGCTGCTGGAGGCCGTGAATATCCTGACCGACCGCGCCCCGGGTGCCGCACGCAAGCACTGGGGTTTTGAGGGCTGGCAGCTGCACGACGCCGCCCTGTGGGAGCAGCTGCTTGCCGAGGCGCGCGAGCGCGAGGCGGCAGCGCGCGAGCGCCAGGCGCGCATCGTGGCCGTAGACATCGACCCCGCCGCCCGCAAGACTGCCGAGCGTATGATCAAGTGCGCCGGCTACAAGCGTTTCGTCGACTTTTGCGCTGCCAAACCAGCCACCGTGCTGGACCATGCAGGCGCCGTCGCCGGCGCCGCCGTGGTCGCAGACACCACCGAGACCCCGCTTTCGCTCATGCACGACGCCATGACGCTGGTCGGCGAGCTGCGCCGCGCGCCCGAGCTTGCCGCAGCGCCGGTCGCCGCGCTCACCCGCGACGGATTGCTGGCCCGCGCGCTCCATGCCGAGCCCGCGCGCTCCATCGCCGTCATGCCCAATAACGAGGAGGCGGCTCTTGAGGTTTGGCCCTCGCTCGACCACGCCGCCGCGACATTCGAAGCTGCGACCAGCGCAGATGCCGAGGCCGAGGTCGCGGATGCCAACGAAGCCAACGACGAAGCCGCCGACACTCCCATGCCCGAACCTGCCGCCACGCTCGACCTGGGCGACGGCAAGCCGCTGCCCGTGCTCATCCCCGAGTCCGAGCAGTTCGCCAACCGCCTGCGCAAGAACGCCCGCCTGCGTCGCAAGTGGGCAAAGCGCGAGGGCGTGAGCTGCTACCGCGTCTACGATGCCGACCTGCCCGACTATTCCGCCGCCATCGACCTGTACGAAGGCTGCCCGCAGACGCCGGGCCGCTGGCTCGTCATCGCCGAATACGCCGCGCCCAAGACCATCGATCCCACGCTGGCCCAGGCCCGCATGCTCGACATCTTGGCCATCGCGCCGCGCATCCTAGATGTTCCCGCCGAGCATGTGCACGCCAAGGCCCGCATGCGTTCGCGCGGCGGCTCGCAGTACGGCAAGCAGGGTGCCGGCAAGGGCGGATCGGGCGAGCGTGCCAACATCGTGCGCCGTCGCCTGCCGCTCATCGAAGAGGGCGGCCTTACCTTTGCCGTCAACTTTGACGACTATCTGGATGTGGGCATCTTCCTGGACCACCGCGTCACCCGCAACCTGGTGCGCGAGCACGCCAAACAGGCACGCCGCTTCCTCAACCTGTTCGCCTACACCGGCACCGCCACCTGCTATGCGGCAGACGGCGGCGTCGAGGAGACCGTGACGGTCGACCTTTCCAACACCTACCTGGACTGGGCCGAGCGCAACATGCGCCAGAACGGCTTTGTTGGCCCGCAGCATCACTTTGTGCGCGATGACGTGCTCGCCTGGATTCGCGACCAGCGCCAGACGCGCAACCGCTGGGACCTGATTTTTGTCGACCCGCCCACGTTTTCGAACTCGTCCAAGATGGGCCGCCGCACCTGGGATGTCCAGCGCGACCATGTTGAGCTTTTGGCCGGCGTATCGCGTCTGCTCGCGCAGGGCGGCCATGCCATCTTTAGCTGCAACCTGCGCGGCTTCCGCCCCGAGACGCGCAAACTCGCGCGCGCGGGCGTGGTGCTGGAGGACATTACGGCACAGACCATCCCCGAGGACTTCGCGCGCAACCAGAAGGTGCATCACTGCTACATCGTGCGCCGCCTGCCCATCGAGGACGCCATGGCAGAGGTCGGCTTTAGCGCCGAGGAAATTGCCGAGCGCGTCGAGGAACTGCGCAACTCCGAGGCCCGCAAGCCCCGTGCGGCAGCACCCGCGCACGCGCAGGCCGGCAACGGCAAGTCCAACTTTGCCGGCAAACCCTCCCCCGCCGGCAAGCCCAAAAAGAAGAAGTTCTACGCCAGCAAGCCCAAGGGCAAATAACAAAGTTGCGGTGGAATACGGACTGTTTTGCCTGGAATTAGGCAAATTTAGACCGTATTTCACCGCAACTCATATTGGGATGGTGGTTGGCGATCTAGCCTTGGGTGACCAGGCGATAGCCGATACCCACGTGCGTTTGGATATAGCGCGGATGCGCGGGGTCGGACTCGATCTTTTTGCGCAGCGTACCCATAAAGACGCGCAGGCTCGCCAGGTCGCTCTTGGTCGCCGTGCCCCAAATCTCGTGCAGGATAGACTGGTGCGTCAGCACCTTGTCGGCGTTATGCGCCAGCAGGCACAGGAGCTTGTACTCAATCGGCGTCAGATGCAGCTCCTCGCCATCCATCGTGGCGATGCCGGCATCAAAATCGATATGCAGCTCACCGGTATCGAACGAGCCCTCGGAGGCAACACCGCCCGTTTGCGCATACGAGAGGCGCCTGAGCGTCGTGCGAATGCGCGCGAGCAGCTCCTCGACCGAAAACGGCTTGGTCAGGTAGTCGTCGGCGCCAGCATCGAGCGCGCGAATCTTGTCCGCATCCTCACTGCGCGCCGAGACCACGATGATCGGCATGCCCGACCATGCGCGCACCGACTCCACCACCTTGACGCCGTCCATATCGGGCAGACCCAGGTCGAGCAGCACAATGCTCGGTGCCTGCGATGAGGCGGCGGCGATGGCGGCATGGGCGGTCTCCACGGCCATATGACGCAAGCCGTGCGCCTCGAGCGCGGCAACAATAAGATTGCGAACGGCGGGGTCGTCCTCAACGACCAAGATGAGCGGTTTTACGGCAGAGTTCGGCACAGCGCTACTCCTTATCAAACGAAACGTCGGCGACGGGAAGCTCAATCGTAAAGACCGAGCCGTGCGGGTCCGCCGCGGCAACCTCTATGCTACCGCCATGCGCCAGCGCAATGGAGCGGCAAAGCGAAAGACCCAGGCCCACGCTGCGATGGCTGTCGGCAAGACCGTGGTTGGCGGTGTAGAACGACTCAAAGATTCGCTCGCGGTCCTCGGGCGCAATGCCCGGGCCGTCATCGGCCACCGAGCACGCCACGCGTCCATCGTCGACGTCAATCGAAATCACGATATGCGAGCCTGCGGGCGTATAGGTGATGGCGTTGTTCACCAGATTGACCACCAGCTGCACCATCAGGCGCGCATCGACGTTGACGAGCGCCGGCTCGTCGCACGGCACCACCTTAAGATCGTGCTCACGCACGGCCGGACTTACGTGGCGCAGCGCCTCCTCGACGATATCGTCCATGAGCTCGAGCGTGGTCGACAGATGCATGCCGCCACCCTCGAGCTTGGTGATAGCGAGCAGATTCTCGACGGTGGCGTTGAGCCACAGCGCATCCGAGCGAATGGATAGAAGCAGGCAGCGGCGCGTCTGGGCATCGAGCACCGCGGTGCCGGTCGAGCCCTGGTCGAGCAGCACATCGGCATTGCCCGAAATACTGGTGAGCGGCGTGCGCAGGTCGTGCGAGATGGAGCGCAGCAGGTTGGCGCGCAGCTGCTCGTTTTTGGCGAGCACCGCCGCCTCCTCGCGGGCCTCCATGGCGCGGGCGCGATCGAGTGCCAGCTCGCCTTCGCTCACGATGGCATCGGCAAGCGTCCGCTCCTCGTGCGTCAGCACGTCGGGCTCGGCAACGATAGCCAGCACGCCCACCACCGAGGTGGGGTCGCCCGAGCGCACGAAGCCGTCGCCTGTGCGAACCGTCAGGTAGATGCCATAAAACGCCGAGCCGCCATAGGTGGCATCGAGCGGCGTTCCCACATAGGCGGACGCCGAGAGCCGCGGCGGCATCTGCGGCGCCAGCTCGTGCACCGGGGCGGCATCGCCCACGGCTGTGTACGTCGCACGCGGCAGCAGGTCATCGCCCTCGGCGTCGGCGCTGTACCACACGACCGGACAGCCCGAAAGACGCGCCAGCTGCGTGGCCATGGCGTGAACGATCTGCTGCTGATCGGCGCACCGCTGCAACATGCGATTGGTCTCGAGCACCATATGCGTGCGGCGGTCGCTAGCGGCAGCCTGTGCCAAGGCGCGGCGCAGGGCCAACGCAATCGAGCTCGACACAAGCGAGACCACGAACATGATGAAGAACATGCCGGGATAGCCGCGGTCGATAAGCGACAGCGAGTAGCGCGGGTCGACAAACAAAAAGTTGTAGAGCGCCACGGCGGCAGCCGAGCTCAACAAGCAATACAGGCGACTCCAGGTAAAGAATGCGCACAGCTGAACGGCGAACACATAGACGATCATGATGCTCGGCGCGAGACCCGGATGGTCGAGTAGCGCGCCCACAATCGTCGCCGCGACCAGCAGCCCCACCGATACGCAGGCGTCATACAGAGGAGTGCGGCGCGTCAGCGTTGTGCGCCGCCACCAAAAGCTATCGGCAATATCGCCGTCCGTACGGACGTCCATCAGCGTCCCGCCCCTCTCTCAAAAACAAAAACCACCACAAAGGGGACAG
>CABRZY010000067.1 GCA_902475475.1 uncultured Collinsella sp. | reverse complement strand
GAGCAGCTCGTCGTGCGCGCGGGGCGCCACGCCATCGGCCGGCATGCAGTAAATGCAGCGGAAATTGCACTTGTCGGTAACGGCAATGCGCAGGTAGTTGATATCGCGGCCAAAGCCGTCATGTTGCACGTGCCCGTCCACGCGGCCCTCCCCTCACGCGGCGTTTTATTCTTCGGAAAACATAATACCCCACAAGAGAATCATGCCGACACCCGTACGACAGGACAGGTCGCTTCGAGCAAAACGGACTTTCCAAGCCCATCCTCAACACAAACCATCACAACATTCGATGCTTTTCCCGATTTTGGCAAAAAACGTCGAATGTTGTGATGACTTGCCTGCCCACAGCGCCCCGTAGAAGTTGATAAACAGCGCAGCGCGTCGGATGCGGAGCCACAGCGCCCCGTAGAAGGACCGAAACGCCCCTAAAGGCCGCCGTCCCAGTGACGAATCACGAATTCTCGCAGGTCGTTCTGCCGCTTTTGGAACGCTTCGCTTCGGTCGCACGTGAGACCCATAGCGAGTGCAATGGCGTTCATCGCCCGGTGCAATTGCAGCTGATGGGCAAACTGAGTCCCGGTGAGGACGATCATCCTAAAGCCCAGCGCGCTCAGCACGGTCATACGCTCCGCATCCGACGCGCTGCGCTGTTTATCAAGATGGTCCGAACCGTTGTATTCAATCCCCGTACCGCTCGCAGGCGCATATACGTCGATCTCGAAATACCCGGCCTTTGCGAGATACTTGAACTCGTTGGGAACATCGACCCGATGGTTGAGCTCGATCTTGGCGTATCCCAGCCCGCCCTGGGAACGTTTTGCTACGACCATGATTGCGGTGGCCGTCTCCATGGGCGACCGCGCGCCATCGTGCACGCGCCTGAGCACGGCGGCCGCGCGTACAGCCCCCTGACGAGATCGGTTCTCATTGCAATAGGCAATCAAGTCGGCAACGGTATACCTCTGCCCCATCTCGATATAATCGCCTGTCGACAGATGATTCAAATGGTATCGGGCGCAGATTTCGTAGCCATATTCCAGCTGCTCGGGCTCGCTCATCCACGAACCCGCTTGGACAAAGCACATGGCCTCATCAACCACCAGAAGGCCCTCTGCCACCTCGATAAGATGGCCTGGAGGTATCGGCGCTCCAAACACGTGGCACCTAAATCCAGCCGGCGTCGAGCGCTCAAAATCGAAGTTGACGAGCGTGTCGATATGATCGAGCTCTTCTCGTGGAATACCAAGCGAAACCAGATAGTCGGTAACGATCCCAACTGCCGTTGAAGCCCTCAGCCCCTTGGTATCGAGTCCCAATTTGGGCAGGCTCGCGGCCGGCTCCGCCTCGTTAGCAGGCGAGTCCTCATCGTATAGGCTGCTTGCTCGCGAGAGCGGCTCGGACGGGCGCGCCACGTTGTGGTACAGCCAGGCAGTCTTATGGGACAGGACGATCGGCAGGTCCATGAGCCCTCCAATAGAGTCGGATAACCAACCTTATTCCCCTGCCCACGGGTCCGCACACCTTCGTGCGCAAGAAAGCGATTCCACCCGGTCGAGTGGCAGAAAAACCATCACAACATTCGATGCTTTCCCGATTTTGGCAAAAAACGTCGAATGTTGTGATGGTTTGAGTCGAGGTGAGGGGCACGGAGGGATCAAAGCATCGTGCTCGAACGGGTTAATCCAGCTCTTTTAAGTCATGCGCCAGCTGCCAGTACTCGCCGTGCTGGGCGAGCAGCTCTTCGTGCGTGCCGCGCTCGATGATGCGGCCGTGTTCGAGGACCATGATGGCGTCGGCGTCGCGGACAGTGGACAGGCGGTGCGCGATCATAAACGTGGTGCGACCGCGCATGATGCGGTCCATACCGCGCTCGATGAGCTTTTCGGTACGCGTGTCGATGGAGCTCGTGGCCTCGTCCAGGATGAGCACCGGTGGGTCGGCGACGGCCACGCGCGCGATGGCGAGCAGCTGGCGCTGGCCCTGTGACAGGTTGGCGCCGTCGGCCGTAACCGGTGTGTCGTACCCTCTAGGCAGGCGGCGGATAAACGAGTCGGCGCAGGCGGCCTCGGCAGCGGCGCGTACCTCCTCGTCGGTCGCGTCGAGCTTGCCAAAGCGGATGTTCTGCGCAATGGTGCCGCTAAACAGGTGCGTGTCCTGCAGCACAATGCCGAGCGACCCGCGCAGGCTGGCCTTGGCAATGTGCTTGACGTCGATGCCGTCGTACGTGATCTCGCCGTCATCGACCTCGTAGAAGCGGTTGATGAGGTTGGTGATGGTCGTCTTTCCGGCGCCCGTGGAGCCCACAAACGCAATCTTTTGCCCCGGCTTGGCAAACAGGTTGAGGTCCGTGAGCACGCGGGCGCCCGGCACGTAGGAAAAGTCCACGGCATGGAAGCGCACGTCGCCGGCAAGCGGGACCAAGCCGCACGTGAGCTCGGTGCCGTCGGCGGCCACCGCGCGGCCCGACTCATCAACGGCTGCCACGTCATGCAGGTGCCCGTAGACGCCCACGCCCTGGCCCTCGGGAATTTTCCACGCCCACGCGGCATCGCCCGTCTGCACCAGCTCCACGCAGCCCTCGTCCACCTCGGGCTCAAGGTCCATAGCCGCAAACAGGCGCTCGGCACCGGCCAACGCGTTGAGCAAGAAGTTGCCGAGCTGCGTAAACTGGTTGATGGGCATGGCGGCCTGGCGCACAAAGACCAGGTAGCTTGCAAGTGCGCCCACATCGGCGAGCCCCTTGATGCAGAGCATGCCGCCCGCCACGGCGACGATGGCATAGTTGACGTAGCCAATCACGACGGTCATGGGCACCATGGAGTTGGCATAGCTCACGGCGGCGGTGCCGGTGCGGCGAAGCTCGTCGTTGCGGCAGGTGAAGCCGGCAACATTCGCCGCCTCGCGGTTAAAGACCTTGATGACCTTTTGGCCCGAGACCATCTCTTCGATATATCCGTCCAAGTCGCCAAGCGATGCCTGCTGGGCGGCAAAGAAGCGCTTAGAGCGCGCGCCCGAGTAGCGCGCATACAGCACAATGGCTGCATCGCACACGAGCGTGATAATCGTGAGCTGCCAGTTAAGGATGATGAGCATAGCCGTGGTACCCACAACCTGAATGGCGGCCTGAATCACGTTGGCAAAGCTGTTGTTGAGCGCCTCGGAGACGGTGTCGACGTCGTTGGTGAAAAAACTCATGATGTCGCCCGAGCGCGTGCTGTCAAAATAACTGAGCGGCAGCGTCTGGATGTGCGCGAACAGGTCGCGGCGAATATCGGACACCACGTGTTGGGCCGCGCGCACCATAATCTGCGAGTAGCCCAGGGCCGAGAGCACGCCCGCAGCGTAGATGATCGCCGTCAGGATGACCTGCTTGGCAAGCAGTTCCTCCCCGCCCGTGGCCAAACCGTTAACGATGGGGCGCACCATGTAGGTGCCGGCGAGGCTCGCGATGGCGGCGACGGAGGCGAGCACGCCCACCGCGAGCAACGAGAACTTGGCATGCCCCATGTAGGAGAGCAAGCGACGCACAGTGCGCTTGAGGTCGGCCGGGCGTGCTTGGGCTGCGGTCTTAGGCATGGCGCTCACCCCCTTCCAAGGGTGATCCGCATGCGACAGAGGAAAATGGATCATTCGCGCAGCCACCGTCGTTGCCATCGCCGGCGTCCGCGTTCCCCGCAAACTCCATCTGCGAGGCGTAAATCTCCTGGTATATGTTGTCGCCCGCCAGCAGTTCCTCGTGCGTGCCCACGCCGTGGACACGACCGTCGTCCAACACCACAATGCGATCGGCATCCATGACACTCGCGATGCGCTGGGCGATGATGAGCACGGTCGCATCGGGAATCCGAGCGATGTGCTCGCGAATCTTTGCGTCGGTCGCCATATCGACCGCGCTGGTGGAGTCATCAAAAATGAGCACGCGCGGACGCTTGAGCAGCGTGCGCGCGATGCACAGGCGTTGCTTCTGGCCACCCGAGACACCGGCGCCGCCTTGGCCCAACTCGCCGTCCAGCCCGCCGATGCGATCGAGGAACTCGTCCACGCACGCCGCGCGGCAAGCCGCGAGGAGCTCATCGTCCGACGCCTGCGGATTGCCCCACTGCAGGTTCTCGCGCACGGTACCCGTAAACAGCACATTCTTTTGCAGCACAATGCCCACAGCGTCGCGCAAGGCGGCGAGGTCGTAGTCGCGCACGTCGCGTCCACCCACAAGCACGGCGCCCTCGGTGGCGTCGTACAGGCGCGCAATCAGCTGCACAAGCGAGCTCTTGCCCGAACCCGTGCCGCCGAGGATGCCCACCGTCGAGCCGCTCTCGATGCGAAGGTCGATATGCTGGAGCACATCCTCGGCTGCATCCGCGCGGTATTTAAAGGAAACGTCGCGAAACTCGATACTGCCGTCCGCTGGCGCCGCAGTCGCGAGGTCTCCCGCAGGGTTGGCGATAAAGGGCTCCTCATCGAGCACCTCTGCGATACGGCCCACACTCGTAAGAGCGCGCGTGAGCAGCAAAAACACGTTGGAAATCATCATGAGCGAATTCATGATCAGCAGCACGTAGCTCATAAAGCCCGTGAGCGAGCCCACGCCCAGCTTGCCGGCGAGAATCATGTGGCCGCCAATCCACAGGATGGAGAGCGCAGCCACGTACATCGACAGCTGAAACACCGGCAGGTTGAGCACCGCGTTGCCAAAGGTCTTCGTCGCCGTGCCGGCGAGCTCGGTATTGACGGTGTCGAACTTGGCCTCCTCGTGCTCGGTACGAACGTAGGCCTTGACGGCACGCACGGCGGTGAGGTCTTCCTGTACCACGCCGTTGAGGTGGTCCATCGAGGTCTGGAGTTGGCGGTAGAGCGGACTGACGCGATAGGTGATGGCGCCCAGTACGATTGCCAGCACGGGCAAGATGATCGCAAAGACGGTGGCGAGCGGGCGCGACAGCATCAGCGCGTAGATAAGGCCGACGATAAGCGTCACCGGGCCGCGCACCATAGGGCGAAAGCCGTTGCCCACAGCATTTTGGATAACGGTGATGTCCGTGGTCATGCGGGTGACGAGCGAGCTGGCGTCGTAGTTGTCCAGGTTGCCAAAGGCGAGCGTTTGAATCTTTTTGTACTCGGCCTCGCGCAGGTTGGCGCCTAGGCCCGAGGCAACGCGGGCGGACGTGCGGGCATAACCCAAGCCCAGTACCAGCGAAAGCGCAGCGCACACCAACATGTACGCGCCCTGCAGCAGCATGTAGTTGATATCACCCGCAGGCACGCCCACATCGATGATGTTGGCCATGATGACCGGGATAAACAGCTCGAGCACCGTCTCGACCGACACAAAGAACACGCCGAGGATGGCATCGCGACGGTATGCCCCTAGATAGGAAAACAGTATTTTGAGATTGCGCACGCAGGTTCAACCCCCATCAAACGTTGTTCGCAAACGCACGTATTATTGCGCGCCGAATAATGGTGTCAAGTATTCCGAAATCGTTTTCTGCAAGGTTAGCGCCGGCGGCGAGTTCTCGTGATGTGTGTCCATATTCACTCGGAATAATGGTGCGCGAGACTTTTTTCGCTCCGGCGTCAACACAAAGCTTGACTCTACAATCGTTGTAGGGTTTTCACTACACTGGTAGTTAAACGAACCAAGCCAGAAAGCCCTGCCCATGGAACACGACCTCACACGCGGCAATGTCCTTAAGACCATCGCGGTCTTTGCCCTGCCCTATATGCTCTCGTACTTTTTGCAGATGCTCTACGGCATGGCCGACTTGTACATGATGGGGCAGTTTAGCGGCGCCGCCGGCATCACCGCCGTGGGCAATGGCGCGCAGACGCTCTATATCATTACCGTGACGCTCGTGGGCCTGGCCATGGGAACGACGGTCATCGTCGGCCACGCCGTGGGCTCGCGCCGCTTCGACCGCGCCGAGACCGCCATCGGCAACACCATCACGCTGTTTATGGGTGTCTCGGTGGTGTTGGCCGCCATCTTGTTTGCACTATGCCCGCAGGTTGTGGCGCTCATTGGCACGCCGCCCGAGGCGGTCGAAGGCACCGCCGCCTACCTGCGTATCTGCTTTGTCGGCATTCCGTTTATCGCCGCATACAACATTCTCTCGGCCATCTTTCGCGGGCTGGGCGATTCGCGCTCGCCCATGTACGTGATCGGCGTGGCATGCATCATTAACATCGCGCTCGATTTTCTGTTTATCGGCCACATGGGGCTCGGCCCCGTGGGCGCGGCGCTCGGCACGGTAACCGCCCAGACGGCAAGCGTTGCCCTCGCGCTCGTGTGGCTCAAGAGCCGTCGCACGAACATCCATGTTAAGCGCAGCGACCTGCGTCCCCAGCCCGAGGTGCTCAGCAGCATTCTTAAAATCGGCGTGCCCGTGGCAGTACAGGACGGCTGCATCCAGGTGGCGTTTATGTTCATTACCGTCATCGCCAACCACCGAGGGCTCGTCGACGCCGCCGCCGTAGGCCTGGTCGAAAAGATGATCAGTTTCTTGTTCATTGTGCCGAGTTCCATGGGTGCCACCGTCAGCGCGCTCACGGCGCAAAACGCCGGCGCGGGCAAGGGCGACCGTGCACGTCAGGTACTCAAGGACGCCATGACCATATCGGTAGTGTACGGCTGCCTAATCACGGTGCTGATGTGGCTGGTGGCGCCGGCGTTTATCGGCTTTTTTGCCAAGGACCCCGCGGTGGTCGCGGCCGGCACCGGCTATATGCACAGTTATATTTTCGACGCAATCTTTGCCGGCATCCACATTTGCTTTAGCGGCTTTTTCGCTGCGTATGGCAAGAGTTACATCGGCTTTGCGCACAACGTGCTGGCGGTGGCGCTCATTCGCGTGCCCGGCGCGTGGCTGCTGTCGAATGCCTATTCCGACACGCTGTTTCCTATGGGCATCGCCTCGCCGTGCGGATCGATTTTGTCGGCAGTCATCTGTGTTGTCGCATTTACCGTACTCAACCGCCGCGGAGCTTTTGACAAACTGATGGCGTAGCGGGGCAACGCGAAATCGCCCTCATCGACGACATCATCAGCGACGACCCCGCGACCTACGTGACGCAGATCACAGTGCCGGTCGCCCCGTCCAAATAAGAACCGCCCGGAAGGCAGTTCAATCATGCTTTCCGGGCAGTTCTTCAATTTGGCTATCAATGCACTAAGCCTGGGGTACCTCACCGGTAGCCAAGATCTGCTCGAGTGCGTCCTCATCCAGCACGGGCACACCCAGCTGCTCGGCCTTGGTGAGCTTGGAGCCCGCTTTGGGGCCGGCGACCAGATAGCTCGTCTTCTTCGACACACTGCCCGAGACCTTGGCACCAAGCACCTTGAGCGCCGCGCCCGCCTCGTCGCGCGTGCGGTTGACAAGCGTGCCGGTGAGCACAAACGTCAGGCCCGCGAGCGGCTGGGCGTCGGCGAGCTCGCCCGCTACGCCGGCATCGGCCGCGGCCTGCGCATGGGCGGCACCCAAGTCGACCTCGAGCGAAAGGCCCGCCTGGCGCAGACGTTCCAGCACGGCAAGGTTCTCGGGCACGGCCAAGAACTGCTTGACGCTCGCCGCAATCTTAGGACCGATGCCCTCGCACTCGGCAATGTCCTCTTCGCTCGCCAAGACGAGCTTGTCAATCGACAGGAATCGCTCGGCGATGACCTCGCCCACGCTCTTGCCCACGTGGCGGATGCCCAGGGCAAACAGCACGCGACCGAGCGGCCGGCTCTTGGACTTGTTGAGCTCGGCGATGATTTTCTCGGCCGTCTTGAGGCCCACCGGAATGGGGTCGCCCTTCTTGACGCCCTTTTTGCTGTTGGAGCTGGCATAAGTGCGCCCCGTGTCCAGTCCGGCGATGTCGTCGACCGTGAGCTGGTAGAAGTCCGCGACATCGTGAATCAGGCCGGCGGCGATCATCTTGTCGACGATCTCGTCGCCCAGGCCGTCGACGTCCATGCAGCCGCGGCTCACCCAGTGGAGCAAGCGCTCCTTGAGCTGTGCGGGGCAGTCGATGGAGACGCAACGGTAAGCGACCTCACCATCCTCGTGGACCACGGGGCTGCCGCACACGGGGCAGACCTCGGGCATGTGCCAGTCGACCGAATCGCCCGGGCGCTTGTCGAGCACCGGGCCCACGACCTCGGGGATCACGTCACCCGCCTTGTGCACGATGATGGTGTCGCCCTCGCGCACGTTTTTGCGACGGATCTCGTCGATGTTGTGCAGCGTGGCGCGCGCGATGGTGGAGCCGGCGACCGTTACCGGGTCGAACTCGGCAACTGGCGTGAGCACACCGGTGCGGCCCACCTGAATGCGAATCTCGCGCAGGACGGTCTGCTTTTCCTCGGGCGGGAACTTAAAGGCGATGGCCCAGCGTGGCGCGCGGGCAGTAAAGCCCAGGTCGAGCTGCTGCTGGAAGCTGTCGACCTTTACGACCACGCCGTCGATGTCGTAATCCAGGTCACCGCGGTGCTCGAGCGCCTGGGCACAGAACTCGTGGACCTCGGCCGGCGTGGCGCAACGAGCCACGTTGGGGCTATATGCCCAAGGGCAGCTTTGTTCGC
>CABRZY010000066.1 GCA_902475475.1 uncultured Collinsella sp. | reverse complement strand
GAGGCCTCGCGGCCTCCCCCTTTTTTGCGTTTATTGGGCGTAAATGAATTACATCAGACGATCTTATTGTTTTTGGTATTGAGCTTTTATTTAAAGAAAATAAATCGAATAACAAGGGCAACTGCTATGGCCACAATGATTAAAAGCAGGATTGTCAGTCGATGCTGCTTGCGTCGTTTACTTGACGAAACGAAGATTGATTTTCCCTGTTTTGGCGTTTCGAGATAGCGAGCCGAATGCGTCAAGGTTTGCTTTGGTCGAGGACCTCTTTGTTGATTGGCGGCGGATACTTTCAGTGGCTCCTCACTAGCTGCGCTGTTTTTAGATAATGGTGCGTCTTTCAGATATACAGGGTCTCCCGAGGCGACGCCCATGTGCTTACGTCCTGTCTGGGTATCCTCGAGCGTTTGATATCGATTTCTCGTCACATACTCGGGCTCTGCATCATTAATGGGCTCTTGCGAGATGTGGGGGCGATGGAACCGTGGCGGCTGCGTGGAAGTATCTCCCCCCTGCGTCGGCATAAACATTTTGTTCTGGTTTTGGTCGTCCATGATGCCCTTTAGCTCGTTACCAACAACGTGTACGCGCTCATTGTAAGCCCCTTGTTATTTGTAGCTGCGAACATACTCGTTATTTAAGCTCTGGTTCAAAGAACCTTAACCTTACTAAAACCTGAGTCATACACACTTAGATATGCTTATAGTACTTGACTCAAAAAACTTTATAGTCGATGTATATATAAGCACTGTGTGGGCATATATAAGAGCGTCAAAAGAAGTCCCAGTCACCTAGAAGATGGCTCGGCAGTCCTAAAAGGAGTGGTAAACATGGCAAGCATGGTTCCTTATCGTTCGGTTTTTGGCGTTCGCCCCTCTGCAAGCTCGCTGTTCGATCTGTTTGATGATATGACCGACCTTGCAAACAACTCGATTGCTTCCAAGGCGTTTCCCGTTGACGTTGAGGATAAGGGCGACGGCTATGAGGTCAAGGCCTATCTGACCGGTGTCGCCAAGGACGATATCGATGTCGAGCTTAACGAGGGCCGTCTGTCCATTAGCGTGAATGTCGAGGAAGACGAGGAGAACGAGGGCAAGAACTTCCTGCAGAAGGAGTTCAGCTCGTACAGCGCGACGCGTGGCGTGTATCTAAAGGACGCTTCGAGCGAGGGCCTCTCGGCTAAGTACGCTGACGGCATCCTGACCGTTACGGTTCCCAAGATCGTCGAGAAGAAGAACGTTACGAAGATCTCCATCGACTAACTTCGTTGGTGTTCTGCGCTATTAAAAGACAGCAAAAGGGGCTGGGAAGCGATTCTCGGCCCCTTTTGCTGTCTAGGACAGTCTATTGAATGGTTGCCGGCTGATACTGACTCGCAGGGCGTATCGAGAGTTTTCGCGATCCTTGGAGAAGGGTTGCGGAGCTGCCGACCTCGTCATCCAGGGTTGCGGCCAGAGCTTTGGCATAGCTTTTGACGGTAAGGCTCGGACGATTGTTATCTTGGCTGATATGCATGGCAATGAGCTGTTCGGTGCGATCTGTAACAAGTTCGCGCGCGGCTTCGGCGGCTTGGCTGTTGGAGAGGTGTCCCCTTGCAGACAGGATGCGCTCCTGAAGAAAGCGGGGATATTCTCCCTCGCGCAGCATGGTCACATCGTGGTTGCTTTCGAGCGCGAGGACTCGACAATCTTTGAGGGTGTTCATGGCTTGGCTCGATAGCTCTCCGGTGTCGGTGGCAAAGCCGATGGAATCATCGAGGGCGTCGAATCGATAACCGACTGGATTGATGACATCGTGTGATGTTGAGTAGGTTTGCACGTGGATGCCGGCAATGGATAGGGTGTCACCGGGATCGAATTCCTCGACAGGCAGATGCGAAAGATTTTCTTTGTTCGAAAGAGTGCCCCTGCTGGCAAAGAGGGGGCCGTGCCAGTGCTTGCACCAGACATCGAGGCCCTTGATGTGATCGCTATGCTCATGAGTAATGAGAAGAGCCGAGACGTTGTCTGTCGAGAGCCCCAGTTCTGCCATGCGCTTTAATGTCTCGCGGCGAGACAGTCCGTCATCGACCATAATGAGCCCCTGCGGGCCCTCGATGAGTGCGCAGTTGCCTTTAGAACCACTGCCGAGGATATGAAGGTGCAGACGAGACATAAGATTCCAAAGGATACAATGGGTGCGGACGAATAGAGGAGGAAGCGAATGCCAACGGTATCACAGCATTATGGACACCATGCCGTGCCCGGGGCAGTCGATGAGACCCGAACGAGGCAGCAGGCTGCTCCTGTCGTGCTCATGGTATCAGGCGGCGCGGACTCGACGGCACTGCTTCTTATGGCGTGCACATCAAAGCTGGATATCCAAGACGGACGCGGTGTTGCCCCCATTGCTCGCGAGCGCCTGCATGTGCTGCATGTAAACCATCATCTGCGCGGCAAGGCGTCCGATGGCGACGAGGCCTTTGTGCGTGAGCTCTGCGCGAAATATGGTTTACCGCTGTGCGTGGAGCACGCTTATTTTGATGGGGAGTCGGGCAATATTGAGGCCGCGGCCCGCGAGGTGCGCTATGCCGCGGCGCGGAGGTATGTTCGCGAGCTCTGCGCCCAGACGGGGGCACCGCGAACGGCGGCTCGTATCTGCACCGCGCACACGTCTTCGGATCGCGCGGAAACGTTTTTGATGAACGCGATTAAGGGTTCAGGGCCCGCTGGCCTATCGAGCATTCCTCGCCGGAGGAATATCGTGGTGCGTCCCTTGCTCGACCTAACTCATGGCGAGCTCGTGGGCTATCTACAGGTACATGGTCAGCCGTGGCGTGAAGACGAGAGCAATGAGGATATCTCGTATCTGCGAAACTACGTGCGCCATCGAGTGATGCCGGTGGTGGCGCAGCGCAACGCGAGCGTCTGCAAGACGATTGGCGCCGCCTGCGAGATCTTAGGCGATGAGGACGCGTTTTTGTCTCAGCTTTCGGCACAGGCGTTTCGAAGCTGCCTGCGTAAGGAGGCGGCGGGCGCGCTGGTGCTCGATGCCAGGCGCCTTGCTGCGGCCGAGGTGGTAATCGCGCGGCGTATCGTGCGACTGGCAATTAAGCGCATCGATCCGGACGCTCGTCCAGAGATGCGACATGTGGAGCGAGTCCTTTCCTGCGTTGCCGAGGGCGCCGGCTCGGTCACGCTTCCGGCGGGGATTGACGCACGCATTGAGTTTGGCATGCTGGCGTTTAAGGCGCCGGCGGCTCGCGAGGGCCTGGTCGCGGACTGGGTTACCGTACCCGGTCGTTTGCCGTTGGGCGGGGGACGTATGCTGGTCACAGAACCGATGGCCGTTGAGCCGGGATGCGATATCGTGCGCCGCGCCCGTGAGCTTGCGGCTGCCGGGGAAGTGACAGCTTTGGTAGACGCGGCTGCCCTGGGTTTTGCCGACAGCGATAGTGAGCGGATCCTGGCGGGCTCGCGTGGCGAGATCCCTGCCGAGGCGCGATTGGCGCGCCTGTGGGTGGACGGTCCCGCACCGGGAGACGTGATGTGCCCGTTAGGGATGAGTGGTCGAAGCAAGAAAGTATCCGACTTGCTAGGTGAGGCTCGCATTCCCGTTTCCGAGCGCGCCGGCGTGCCCATGGTGAGGACGGCGCCGGGGGGTGCCGTGGTGTGGGTCGCCGGAGTTCGCGCGGACGAGCGTTTTAAGTGCACGGCCGCAACGCGCGTGGCATATCTGCTTCGTGTGGTCGATGCGGAATAGCGTCCTACGCCAGCTATTCTGTGCGGCGTTGACGGTATTCCCGCGCTGATGGCGCACGGGCTGGTAAATTTACCCCGTGCGCTGCTAGAATGTGTAGTTCGCGTCCATACGGCGGTGTGTGGGCGATAAGCACAAGAAAGGGTTGTCATGGCTTCTCAACATCCGGATATCGAGAAGGTTCTGTTCACGCAGGAGGATATCGACGGTATCGTCTCTCGCCTGGGCGAGGAGATTACGCGCGACTACGCGGGTAAGGATCTGGTGCTGATTGCGGTCCTGCGCGGCGCCGTGGTCTTTATGGGCGACCTGATGCGTAAGATCGAGCTGCCGACCAACATCGATTTCATGGCTGTTTCGAGCTACGGCGACGGTGTGAAGTCCTCGGGTATCGTGCGTATCATTAAGGACCTGGATATCGACATCCGCGGTCGCGACGTGCTGATCGTCGAGGACATTCTGGACTCGGGCCTGACGCTCAAGTATCTGATGAAGAACCTCGAGAGCCGCAAGCCCGCCTCGCTGGAGGTCGCCGCCTTCCTGTGGAAGGACGTTGAGGACCGCGTCTCGGCCATCACGCCCAAGTATGTTGGAACCCATTGCCCCGATGCCTTTGTGGTGGGCTACGGCCTCGACTATGCCGAGCGCTATCGCAACCTTCCGTATCTGGGCATTTTGAAACCGGAGGTTTATTCGTAAGATGCCCGACGACCGTAACGACAACAATTCCCAGACTCCCCGGGACCCAAAGATCCCGGGGATGCCCGGAGGCAAGAAGCCCACGCGTACGGGCTGGCTGTATTTTATTTTGGCTTGCGCGCTTCTGGGCTACGCCTTCTTTAACATGGGCTCCGGCTTTGCCAATTCCAGCAATACCGTTAAGCTCGCGACGAGCGAGATGGTGAGCGCCATCAAGCAGGATCGCGTCGAAGATCTGACCTATACGGTTCAAGACGGAAGCGTGACGGGTCATTACTGGAAGACGAAGAAGGACAAGGGCGATACGAGCGAGCTCAAGAGCTTCTCCTCGACCTATGTCGGCTCCGATTCGCTTGCCGAGCTCATGGCGGAGCATCCCGATACCAAGTACATCGTCAACACCAACGATCCCGATTTTTGGGGCGACTTGGCGATGAGTGTGCTTCCGACGATCGCCCTTATCGCCATCATGTTCTACTTTATGCGCCAGATGATGGGCGCCAACAACAGGAACATGCAGTTTGGCAAGACCAACGCCAAGACCAACGAGGCCACACGCCCCAAGGTCAAGTTTGAAGACGTTGCCGGCGTGGACGAGGCAGTCGAGGAGCTCGAGGAGATCCGTGACTTTTTGAGCGATCCGGATCGCTATCGCAAGCTGGGCGCCAAGATCCCGCGTGGCGTGTTGCTGGTTGGCCCTCCGGGAACCGGTAAAACGCTGCTGGCCAAGGCCGTTGCCGGCGAGGCGGGCGTGCCGTTCTTTAGCATCTCGGGTTCCGACTTTGTCGAGATGTTCGTAGGTGTCGGCGCCAGCCGTGTGCGTGACCTCTTTAAGGAGGCCAAGTCCCAGGCCCCGTCGATCATCTTCATCGATGAGATCGATGCCGTGGGACGTCAGCGCGGAGCTGGCTTGGGCGGCGGTCACGACGAGCGCGAGCAGACGCTCAACCAGCTGCTGGTCGAGATGGACGGCTTTGAGGAAAGCGAGTCGGTCATCCTGATCGCTGCGACCAACCGTCCTGACATCCTGGATCCGGCATTGCTGCGTCCCGGCCGTTTTGACCGCCAGGTTACGGTTGACCGTCCGGATGTGAAGGGCCGCGAGCAGATCTTGCGCGTGCATGCCGAGAACAAGCCGATGGACGAGGACGTTAAGTTTGAGAAGCTCGCCCAGATGACCGTTGGCTTTACTGGTGCCGATTTGGCGAACCTGCTCAACGAGTCTGCGCTGCTGGCCGCTCGCCGTCATCGTTCCGTGATCTCGATGGACGAGGTCGAGGAGTCGATGGAGCGCGTGATTGCCGGACCGCAACGCAAGGGTCGCGTGATGACCGAGGCCGAGCGCACCACGATTGCCTACCACGAGAGCGGTCACGCCCTGGTGGGCCACATCCTGGAGCACTCCGATCCGGTCCACAAGATCTCGATCGTCAGCCGCGGTCAGGCTCTGGGCTACACGCTGCAGCTTCCGCAGGAGGACCACTTCCTCAAGACTAAGAACGAGATGCTCGACGAGCTCGCCGTGTTCTTGGGCGGTCGCGTTGCCGAGGAGCTCATGTGCGATGACATTACGTCGGGCGCGAGCAACGATCTGGAGCGCGCAACCAAGATGGCGCGCGAGATGGTCACGCGCCTGGGCATGAGCGAGGAGCTGGGCACGCAAGTGTTTGGCGAGGCGCAACATCAGGTGTTCCTTGGTCGCGATTACGCCGATCACCAGGATTACTCCGAGGAGACGGCGCGCCGTATCGATATCGAGGTTCAGCGCATTATGCGTGAGGCCCATCGTCGTGCGGTCGAGATCCTGGACGCCCGTCGCGATCAGCTCGATCTGATGGCGAAGGTGCTGCTTGAGCGCGAGACTGTCGAGGGCGATGCCGTGAATGCCCTGCTCGATAATGAGTGGGACGCCTACCTTGAGCGCGAGGGCGATATCCTGGCGGCCAAGGAGGAGCGCAATGCCAAGGCGGCCGGCATGCCGACCAAGAAGCGCGCGCCTCGCATGAGCGAGGAGGAGCTGGCGGCCGATGCCGCGGCTTTTGCGCAGGCGGCCATGCAGGAGGATGCCGAAGCCGCATCCGATGATGCTGACGATGACCATGCCGTCGTCGATGCCGATGCCGACACCGACGCCGACAAATAGTCTTTGTGGCGAAAGCCTCCGCGGGGAAACCTGCGGAGGCTTTTTCTTTTGAGCGATATGGGGCCGTCTGTTGATTGGGGACAGACTTAAATGAGCGTTTTCACGCATTTAAGTCTGTCCCCAATCAACATTGCTGCGGCACTTTTCTCGGCTAAAGCGTACAATACCGCCTATGCGAAAGGGGAACAAATGATCAACGAAACGATGTATGCTCGCGGTGCGGAAAGCTCCATCATCCGTGAGATTTTTAGCTATGGCCTTGAGCGCAAGGCGCAGATCGGTGCGGAAAACGTATTCGATTTTTCGCTGGGCAATCCGAGCGTTCCAGCGCCCGCTGCCGTGGCTGAGTCGATTAAGAAGGCCCTGGAGCTGCCGAGCGACCAGCTGCACGGCTACACGCCCGCACCGGGCTTGCCGCAATGTCGTGCCGCTGTGGCCGAATCGCTCAACCGCCGCTTTGGCACGAGCTATGAGGGCAAAGACGTCTTTATGACGGTGGGTGCCGCGGCTTCGCTCACCTGCACGCTCAACGCCGTTACGAACCCGGGCGACGAGGTTATTGTTATCGCCCCGTACTTTCCGGAGTATCGCGTTTGGATTGAGAAGGCCGGCTGTACGTGTGTTGAGGCGCTCGCCGATGAAGATACGTTCCAGCTGAGCGTGGACAACGTGCTCAAGGCGATCAGCGATAAGACGGCGGCCGTCATCATCGACTCTCCCAACAATCCGACCGGTGCCGTATATACATGCGACACGCTGACGCGACTGGCCAACGTTCTGCGCGAGGCCAACGCTCAGCGCGATCCCGAGAATCCGATTATGCTCATCTCGGATGAGCCGTACCGCGAAATCGTGTACGGTGCCGAGGTGCCTTGGGTGCCCTCGATTTACGAACACACCATCGTGTGCTACTCGTATTCCAAGTCGCTGTCGCTGCCGGGTGAGCGCGTGGGGTGGATCTTGGTTCCCAACACCAATCCGCAGGCCGCCGGTCTGATGCCGGCTGTTGCGGGTGCTGCCCGTACGCTGGGTTTTGTATGCGCACCGGCACTCTTCCAGCGCGTAATTATCGACTGCATCGATGAGCCGAGTGACGTTGAGGCCTATGCACGCAACCGCACCGCGCTTACCGACGCACTAGCGGAGTATGGCTACACCTATGTTGAGCCGGATGGCGCGTTCTACCTATGGGTGAAAGCGTTGGAGCCCGATGCGAATGCGTTTTGCGAGCGCGCAAAGAAGTATGAGTTGCTTGCGGTTCCCTCGGACAGCTTTGGTATGCCGGGTTGGTTCCGCCTGGGCTATTGCGTGAGTTACGAAACGATTGTCAATTCGCTACCCGCTTGGAAACAGTTGGCGGACGAGTATCGTTAAGAGTAAAGCGCTCTGCCTACAATGTTTTACGTGAAACGGGGTTTGGTGTTAAGCCGGACCCCGTTGTCATGGACGTTGTGTCTTTGGGATGGAGTGGTTTTACGACTATCGAAGGCTATGCGTACAATGAATATAAGCGACGGCCGTGCCAGATAAGGAGACCTGATGCCCTACCTGCTTTCTTGTGACATTCATACCCATACGATGTTCTCTGCGCATGCATATTCGACCATTGAGGAGAATGTGTACTGGGCGGCAGAGCGTGGTCTGCAGGTGCTCGGATCTGCCGACCATTTGAGCTCTATGGTTACGGCTTGCCCCAATGACCTGCGCAGTTACCAGTTCTTTATCAACCAGGATATCTGGCCGCGCATATGGAGCGGCGTGCTGGTGCTGCGTGGTGCCGAGGCCGATATCGTTTCGCTGGACGGAAGCCTGTTTGGCGAGGACACTCCTGTCACGCTCGATATCGCCGGCGATTCATACAGCCGTCAGCATTCACTGTTCGATTTGGTGACGCGCAATTTGGATTATTTGGTTGCGAGCGTGCATAATCCGCAGATTGCTGAAGGCGCGACGCTGGCCCAGACGACCGAGATGTATATCAATGCCCTGGAGCACCCCAAGGTGTTCATGCTGGGCCACGCGGGGCGCTCGGGCGTGCCGTTCGATATCGACGAGGTGCTGCTGGCGGCTAAGGCCAAGCACAAGATCATCGAGATCAACAACCATAGTCTTGAACACGGTGTCGACACTGAGCATTGGGCCGTATGCCGCAAGAT
>CABRZY010000065.1 GCA_902475475.1 uncultured Collinsella sp. | reverse complement strand
CTCAACAGGTGAGCTCCGTCCGCAGCCGCCTGTTAAGAGAATCGATTATCGAGGCCCCCTCGTACGGCAAGGTCTCATTTGCCATCCCCTACATGCGCAATTGCCTCTACGAACACAAAGCCGAACTGGAAGTTGAACTGTAGAAGCGGTAACTGCCCTGCAAGACGAAAACCGTTTTCGTGCGGATTTATAGCAGACGCAAACGGTTTTCGTCTTGATTTGCGTACGGAATTAAGACGTAAATTGCGCTTTCGTACGCTTATTACCAGACGCAAATTGTTTTCGTCCGGCCATGCGTCCCCAATCTAGACGAAAAGAGCCCCGAGCTCGTATTGAACTGCATCCCAATTCTTGGACGGGCGCCGATGCCCTGATCTCTGCCATGTCGAGGTGCGAGATCAAATCCTTGGCGCGCTCGCCGGAGTGGTATGCCTTGTTCGGCGCCACCTTCCTGTAGAGCTTCTTGAGCTTCGTCTTCCCCTTGTTGCCCGGCGGCATCTCCGTCTCAGGTGGCAGCCCTAGGAAGGACAGGACGCCGGGCAGGTCGCACAGCATCACGTCCTCGATGTCGGCCTTGGCCGCCAGGTCGACGACTCTCTGCGCTGTCGGCGAGATGTTCGGGGTGCTGCTACCGCCCGCTGGTTCGGAAGCTGGCGGGCAGTAGCGGCAGTAGCGGTGTGGCTCGATAGGCCCGAATATCCGTAAGGAAGGTGCTCGCTCTCATATGTGCTGATATGCCTCGCCTCGCGAACCTTGGGATGCTTCCTGAGGTAATCCCTCAATTCGAGCCACTCTTTATGCTCATAACGCTTCGAAATCGTTTCCCCGTCGACAGTTTCCTTCACATAATGGTATGTTCGAACGCCTTCGAACTTGCCGAACCCGTTCTCGACGCTGAAGTTTCTGAACCAGCGCGAAAACCCATTCAGGTCCATGAAGTTGACTTGGGGATGCCTGTCTTTCGTTCGTTCGAATGAGTGGACGAGCGGAGTGCCTTTGACTTGTTCCAGGCCGAAGGCTTCCATTTCGCGGGCCTGCTCCTTTTTCCAGAATTCGAGATACGACGTCAGCGTCTCGCTTATCGAGATCCTCCGCACGCTTTTCTTGCTTTTGGGCGAGCGAACGCTTCGATCGGCCGCGAACTGCTGCTCAATGAGGATGCTTCTGTTCTCGACGGAGACATCGGACCACGTCATCCCGAAGGCTTCTGCCCTTCTCATGTCGGTGTCGAGCATGAGCATCACGCATGTGATGTGCGCGTCCGGTTCTCGATTGAGTAGGATGTCGAGTAGGCGAGCGGCGTGATGGTTCCTTCGCGGTTGTCGTGGAACTTTTTTGCGTACGAGCCGACGGTGTCCCTCGATTTTTGGACGTAGGTGCCGCTGTTGAGTTCTGCCTTGTAGGCTTCGAGTGCGGCGTCGACCTCTCGGCTTTTGGTGGTATGTATGGTCTGCCACGGCGAATAGCGGTATTTGCCCGTGACCGGATCCTTGCCGAGGCTGTGACGGTAGCGCCACGTGTATTTGTCGCGGCGTTGCTTCGTTCCTTTGCCTATGACGAGAGGTCGGTCGTTCATCGTGTTCCTTGCCTGAAGTGCCTGAGAATCGCGCTCGGTTGCGCGGAATGGCGCAAAGGGCTGGGGCGGGTGGGCATTACCCTTGGCGGTGGGCCCTGCGTGGGGTCACACCCCAAGGGTAATGCTCCGCCTGACCACTTTCAAGCTCGTTGTGGGTCGAATTTGGGTCGAATTATTCCGCGTACTTTTCTTTCGTAAATCTATGAAAACATCAAATGACCTGGAGTTATATTGACTTCAATTTGGGTCGAAATGTCTGAATGAAACAACGTCGTAGCGACCTCATAACCCGAAGGTCGGTGGTTCAAATCCGCCCCCCGCGACCATGAAACTTCAGGTCGGAAGCATAAAAGCTCCCGACCTTTTTCTTTGTCTAGGGGTTTCGGCATCTCTCGTTCTTTGGGTACCTCGAGGCGGGCAATCAGATAGATGCTTACGAGTATCATAGGGTTTTTTTACGTCGCGGTCGTGTCTCGTACTGGTGCGCCGCTCTTTGTGGGACGTGTCACTTTGCCATAGGTTGTCCGGCGGCGGGGCGCAGGTCGTTCCCCGTGGCGTCGCTCCTTTCGACGCTACGCTGCCTGGCTACTCGTTCCACTGGTGCTTTTTCATGTCGACGCAGCCGTTGTCTCGGAAGGCGACTCCTTCCTCCGTCAGTAGTGCTCGCTGGTCGGGGAAGTTTGACGCGAGGCGTCCCGCGTGGTTGACGACGCGGTGGCAGGGATAATCGCCGTAGCGATCCGCCTCGCTCAGCACCGCTCCGACCAGGCGAGAGTTTTTCTCCCTGCCGATGAGGCGCGCTATCTGACCGTACGAGGCGACGCATCCCGCCGGAATCTCTGCCACGACGGAGAGAATCTCATAAACCAAATCTTCGTCCAGGACTTTTCCCATCGTATCGCTCCCGTGTTCGCTTTTGCCTTCGGGGGCGCGGTGCCGATCACCCGTGCTGCGATTTTCGCAGCTCCCCTTACCGAAGCATCGAGGGAAAGCGCGTGCGTGTCAAGGTTGTCTGGTCCAGTTGCTGGATCGATGCCTCGAGATGTTCGCCTCAAGTGCGACCTGCCCCTATTGGAAAAGGATGCCGAAGATGTATTTGGTGATGGCGGAGCGGCGGATGACCCCCACGAGTTTGCCCTCGTCATCAACCACAGGAAGCTTCTTGAACTTCTTCTTCGCCAGCAGCGCGGCGACGCGGGCGATGCTCTGCTCGGGACGGGCACACACTACCTTGCGCGTCGCGAAATCCATGACGCAGCGATCCTTCAGGTCTTCGATGCGCTGCTCAAGGCTCTGATCGTCGAAGTACAGCATGGACGCGTCGCCGCCCGTGAAGATGGTGTGAGCGCGATGCTGCGCGATGGCTCCCATGACATCGCCGTCGGAGATGAACCCGACCACCTGGTTGTGCTCATCGATTACGGGCATGCTGCTCACCTCGTTTTCGGCGAGCATGCGCACCACGTCGGAAATCGTGCAATCCTGCGTGCAGGTGAACGACTCTTCAATCATGATGCTCGAAACGGGCGTCCCCTCGAGCTCGAGCGGGATGCGCTCGGACAGAATCTCGGACATCGCTTATGCCTCCTTCGTTTTCGGTGCGGTTTTCTTGGTGCGCACGCTGAATATGGCGCAGATAAGGGAAACGAGGCCGATTGCCGCGCACACCTTGTAAGCGACGCCCGCGCCCACGGCGGTGGCTACTTGGATGCTCGCATCGACGCCGGCCGACGCGGTGACGCTTGTCATGACCGTGATGATGAGCGCCGTGCACAAACCGCCGGCGACCTGGCGGCCGGTGTTCGCGATGGCGTTGCCGTGGGCGATCATGTCATTTTTCAAGGCATTGACACCCCATGTGTTCACCGGCATGTTCGCGAGCGACTGGCCGGCGGACTGCAGCATGCAGAACAGCGCAACCACCAAGATGGGCGTGTTTACCGTCGAAAGCGAGAGCAGGAACAGGGCGCCGGTCATGAGGGCCAGGCCGACGATCGAGATGGCACGCGGACCGAACTTGTCGAACACCACGCCGGAGATAGGGCTGATGATGATGCCCACCGCCGCGGCGGGAAGCATGGCCATGCCGGTTTCGAAGGCCGAAGCGCCAAGCGAGGTTTGCAGCAGCAACGGCAACAGCGTGTTGGTGACCAGGCATGCGGCGTTGATGAGCGTGACGATGATGGCGGCCACGCGGAACTCGCGCGTCTTGAGCGTGCCCAGTTGAAGCAGCGGGTCCTCGATTTTGCCCTGGCGTACGACGAACAGCACCAAGCACACGACACCCGCGACGATCGAGCCGAGCACCACGGGGTTGCCCCAACCCATCGACGAGGCGCTCGAGAACCCGTAGAGAAGTCCGCCGAAGGCGATGGTGGAGAGGACGACCGAGGGCAGGTCGAGCTTGGGGTTCTTCAGCTCGCCCACGTTTTTCAGCATGAACACGCCCAGCACCAGCACGAGAATTGCGAGGGGGACGATGGCGCCGATCATGGTGCGCCAGCCGTACGTGTCGATCACCGCGCCGCCTACGACGGGGCCGACCGCGGGACCCGCCGACATGACGATGCCCGCCATGCCCATAGCCGTTCCTCGTTTCTCGACGGGGAACACCAGCATGGGAACCACCGAGACAAGCGGCATGAGCACGCCTGAGCCCGCCGCTTGCAACACGCGACCGATGATGAGGAACAGGAAATCAGGGGCTGCGGCGCACAGCAGCGTGCCCAGCGCGAACACCAGCGTCGCCCCGAAGAATAGCGCGCGGGTGCTGAACTTGTCGATAAGGAACGCCGAAACGGGGACCATGATGCCGCTCACCAGCGGGTATATGGACATGATCCACTGGGCAGTCGAGGCATCGATGGCGAAATCGGACATGATGACCGGCAGCGCAGGCGACATCACCGTTTGGTTCAGTAGCGCCAAGAAGGCACCCAGGACGACGACCGCGACGATGCGGATCTGGGTACCGGTAATGCGCCCATTGGCGGGCGCGACCGTACAATTATCAGACATAAGCTTCCTTCGTATCTATTCGATTCTTCGCCGAAGGCGCGCCGGCCCACGGGCGAAATAACATGCACGTGCTATGCGTGCATCAGATTCGACAGGAAGAAAGCGGCTGCTCAGAGCGCACTTGGGGAACAACAGGAGAGGCCCCGTATACCAGGGGCCGCCGAATTGCGATGTATGCTTTGGTCAAATCCTTCATAGCGGGGAGGTATTCTAGCAGCCGTCTTCGCCCCTTTCAAGGGATGTAACCCAGACGTTGATTTTCTTCACCGAGGCGCCATCGTTGACGGGTGGCGTGCTTCTCTATCGCCACACCGCGGGGCGAGGGAACGCCGCGGCGAGCTTGTACATCGGCTATGTGTGCAGCTGCGAGCGTGTCGCCGGCGCGCGCTGGGCGCCAGTCCGATCCGGCCGACTCTTGCCGACGGTCGGTCGCCGTCCTCCTCCATCTCCGCCTGCTCTGTTTTTGCTCGGCTCCCTTGTCGTATCATGGACGGACGAGAATTGAGCGAAGGCAGTACGTATGAACATCCAGATATTCGGCACGAAGAAAAGCTTCGATACTAAGAAGGCGCAGCGCTATTTCAAGGAACGTCGTGTGAAGTTCCAGTTCATCGGCTTGAAGGAAAAGGGGATGAGCAAAGGCGAGCTCGAAAGCGTGGCGCGCGCCGTCGGCGGGATCGACGCTGTGATCGATCCAAAGGCGAAAGATGCCGACACGGTTGCGCTCGTACAGTATCTTGCTGCCGACCAGAAGTTCGAAAAGGTGCTCGATAACCAGCAGATTCTTCGTGAGCCCATCGTTCGCAACGGCCGCCAGGCAACCGTTGGCTACGAGCCTGACGTGTGGAAGGGCTGGGAATAAAGCGGCTGGGAATAAAGTGAAGCGCCCACGCCCGTGGTTTTATCCACGGACGCGGGCGCTTGCGTAAGACGTCTCTTGTCGTTTGAGTGGAGCGCCCCGGCGGCGCTGAACAACGCGCCCCGGTGACGTGGCTGAACTCGGGGCTCTTTGTGCCGCACATCTATGAGAGGAGAAATTCGATGCGTACGTGCGCTACTCCATGTAGCCACCCTGAATGGCGGAAACTGCATGCTCGGTAAAGAACTTGAGCGTGCCGGAGGTATAGCGATTAGCCTTGGGTTTCCAAGCGGCTCGACGCTCGGCCAGGACGGCGTCAACCTCGGCCGGCTCCATCTCCTTGCCGGCGATGCCCACGATAGACAGCGAGCGCTCGGGGATGTTGATCTGGATAAGGTCGCCCTCCTCGATCAGGGCAATCGGGCCGCCCACGGCAGCCTCGGGCGAAACATGACCGATAGCCGGGCCCTTGGAGGCGCCGGAGAAGCGGCCATCGGTGATCAGGGCAATGCTCGCACCCAGCTCGGGATCGCTGGCGATAGCCTCGGTGGTGTAGAACATCTCGGGCATACCGGAACCCTTGGGGCCCTCATAGCGAATGATAACGGCATCGCCGGGCTTGACCTCGTGCGTCAGGACGGCGTGAATGGCGTCCTCCTCGCAGTCGAACGGACGGGCCTTGAGCGTAGCCTGGAACATCTCGCGCGGGACGACGGTGTGCTTGACAACGGCGCCCTCGGGGGCAAGGTTGCCGTGGAGGATGGCGATAGAGCCGTCGGTACCAAAAGCCTGGTCAAACGGACGGATGATGTCCTCGCGCTTGAGATTCCACTTCTCAAGGTAACGACCGCACTTCTCGTAGTAACCGTTGTTCTTGAGGTCCTCGAGGTTCTCGCCGAGAGTCTTGCCGGTGACGGTCATGACATCGAGGTGAAGCATCGACTTGATCTCCTCCATGATGCGCGGCACGCCACCTGCATAGTAGAAGAACTGCGCCGGCCATTCGCCTGCGGGGCGAACGTTGAGCAGGTAGTGGGCGCCACGGTGCAGGCGATCGAAATCGTCGGCGGACATCTCGATGCCAAACTCGCGGGCGATCGCGGGGATGTGCAGTAGCGAATTGGTGGAACCGGAGATGGCGCCGTGGACCATGATGAGGTTCTCGAAGGATTCCTTGGTCACGATGTCGCGGGGGCACAGGTTGTGCTCGGAGAGCCACACGGACTGACGGCCGGCCTCGCGCGCAAACTCACGCAGGTCGGAACTGGTTGCGGGTAGCAGGGCGGTACCGGGCAGCATAAGGCCCAGAGCCTCGGCGGTAACCTGCATGGTCGACGCGGTGCCCATAAACGAGCAGGCGCCGCAGCTGGGGCATGCGTTGTGCTTGGCAAACTCAAGTTCCTCGCGAGAGATCTCGCCGCGCTCGTAGCGGGCAGAAATCGCACCGAGCTGCTCCAGGGTCAACAGGTCGGGGCCTGCATCCATGACACCGCCGGTAACGACGATGGAGGGGATGTTGATGCGGCCCATGGCCATAAGGTTCGCAGGCAGGCCCTTATCGCAGCTGGCAACAAAGACGCCAGCGTCGAACGGGGTGGCCTTGGCATGAATCTCGATCATGTTGGCGATCATGTCGCGACTGGGCAGCGAGTAGTTGATGCCGTCGTGGCCCTGGGCCTCGCCGTCGCAGATATCGGTGCAGAAGTAACGGGCACCATGACCGCCAGCCTCGGCAACGCCGGCACGGACCTCCTCGACCAACTCAAACAGGCCGGCAGAACCCGGGTGCGAGTCGCCGAACGTCGACTCGATAATGACCTGCGGCTTGTCCAGATCCTCGATGGTCCAGCCAGACCCCAGACGCAGCGGGTCCATCTCGGGGCTGATGGTGCGGAACTTGCCGGAACGCGGCTGCAGCTTGGCAACCAAGTCGGCTGCCTCCTGCTGAATCTGTGCCTTGGTCTTCTCGTCCATAATGCTCTCCTCTTTTGGTTTGAACGGTTGTACCAATCGTTGGTTAATGAATCAGGTGAAAATGGGTACCGAGCGATGCACTCGGCGAAAGATGCTTAGCTACGCGAACTAGGCGAAGAACGAAATCACCAGGGCGCAGGCAAGACCCGAAAGGCCGATGAGCGTCTCCATAACGGTCCAGGACTTGAGGGTGGTCTTCTCGTCAATCTCCAGGAACGAGGAGCACATCCAAAAACCGGCATCGTTGACGTGCGAGAGCGCCGTGGCGCCGCCGCAGATGGCACGCATGGCGGCCGAGCACGCAACCAACGACCAGGTCGTCCGTATCAAAGAGCTCTGCGACAAATCCGAGCGCCTGGCCGAGGCCGGTGAGGATTACTCCGCCGCCGACACCGCGTTCCACAATGCCATTGCCGAGAGCTCCGGAAACCTCGTCGTTCCCCGCCTGATGGGCGTGCTCAAGGCGTCTGTCCCCCTGTTTATTGACGTGACCGGCAAAAAGCTGGTTGAGGAGACCATCCGCACCCACCGTGGCGTGGCCGATGCCATCGCCGCGCGCAACCCCACCGCAGCGCACGACGCGATGTATTTGCATCTGGTGTACAACCGCAACATGATCGCGGAGGGCACGCAGGAACAGAGCGAATAAACGTCCGCGCGGCAAGGGCGATATCACCGTTTACCTTTTAAAAGTGAACGTTCACCTGATTTTAGGAGAATCTGATTTTTAAATCCTCCTCTTCTCCTATACTGACCTTGTATGAAAAGCAAGACTTATATAGATGAACGTTTCTTTTGAAAGGATCGCTATGTCTGATCTTATGGACAGCTTCCGTCTGGACGGCAAGGTCGCACTGGTAACCGGCGCCACCTATGGCATTGGCATGGCTATCGCCGAGGCGCTCGGAGAGGCTGGCGCCAAGATCGCCTTTAACGCACGTCACGCCGACAAGGTAGCCGAGGCCGAGAAGCACTACCGCGAGCTGGGCTTTGAGACTCATGGTTACGTGGCAGACGTCACCGACGAGGCCGTCGTCGCCGAGCTCATCGCCAAGATCGAGGCCGACTTTGGCACCACGCCCGACATCCTGGTCAACAACGCCGGCGTTATCCAGCGCACCCCGATGCTCGACATGAGCGCCGAGGACTTCCGCCACGTCGTCGATATTGACCTCAACGCACCGTTTATCGTGTCCAAGGCCTGCCTGCCCGGCATGATCGCCAAGGGTCACGGCAAGATCATCAACATCTGCTCGATGATGAGCGAGCTGGGCCGCGAGACCATCGCCGGCTATGCCGCCGCCAAGGGCGGACTCAAGATGCTCACCAAGAACATCTGCTCGGAGTTTGGCGAGGCCAATATCCAGTGCAACGGCATTGGGCCCGGCTACATCGCCACGCCGCAAACCGCACCGCTGCGCGAGAC
>CABRZY010000064.1 GCA_902475475.1 uncultured Collinsella sp. | reverse complement strand
GACGCTGCGCGGGCCGCATTTGGACAATCTGACGTTCAACTTCAAGGGCGCGACCTAGGTGGTTACGCGGGTTTACCAACCCGCGTAACCAGTTGACGCTGCGCGCCGCCCAGGGCGACAATTTGTCATTCAAAAGGCAAGGCATGACCAGAAGGTCTATGCCTTGCCTTTTTCATGCCAACTTGTTCGCCCTGGACGTCGCTCGCTGTCCGTCCTCTACCTGCGGCGTTGACTTGGTTGACACTTAGAACATCGATGTAATCATTGGGGACGTTCTTAAACGACTGCCCAACGGCTGTTGAGCACATGGCTCGCATGACAGCCGTCTCTTTTATGTTTCCTTTAGCCGTTGCTGCCTAGGATGGGGGTTAGTCGGTAGGAAGGGAGCGTCTATATGGACGACGCGAGCGAGCGTTCAATCGAAGAGGACATGCTCGATCAGTTCAATTACTTTGATGATGAGGACGAGGAGCTGATCGACCGTCGCGAGCCAGCGCCGCTTGATTCCTTTGATCTGGTCGATGAAGAGACTGATGAGGTTGAGGACGAATCAACGGAGCCCCCACAGCCTTCGCGCCTTGACTCGCTGCTTTCGAGAGCCCCCATGCACCACGGCGTTCGTGCCGGCGCGCTCCATATGAAAACTGACTGGCACCAGATCGTGACGGCAGGCGATGAGCTTGCCGTCGATGCGCCGCTCACCGATAAATCATCCATCATCTGCCGCACCGGCATGCTTATGCTGGCAAGTGGAACGGGTGCCTGGCGCGTGCGCGATACCATGAATCGTGTTGCCGCCGTACTCGGTGTCACCATCCACGTTGACTTAAGTCTTCTGTCGTTTGAGTGCACCTGCATCGAAGATGGCCACTGCTTTAACGAGGTTGTCAGCCTGCCCACAACGGGAGTCAATACCCATCGCATTTGGATGATGGAGAGCTTCTTAAAGGAAATCGAGACGTATGGGCGCCGGTTTACCGTGCACGAATACCACGAGATGCTCAAGACCGTTGAGAGTTCAAAACCCGATTACTCTCCCTGGCAACAGGGCCTTGCGGCAGCTTGTGCTTGCGGCGCCTTCGTCTTTTTGCTCGGCGGCGGCCCTATCGAGATGGCCTGCGCGTTTGTGGGCGCGGGTGTCGGCAACTTTGCCCGCTCCCATATTCTCAAGCAAGGCCTTGGTCAGTTCAGCGCGCTGACGACCGGCGTTGCGCTCGCTTGCGTTTCGTATCTGCTGGCATTGCTCGGCCTTGGCCAGGTCATACCGGGGGCAATGTCGCACCAAGAAGGCTATATCGGCGCCATGCTCTTTGTGATTCCCGGCTTTCCGCTCATTACGGCGGGCCTCGACATCGCCAAGCTCGACATGCGAAGCGGTATCGAGCGCCTTTCATATGCCGTATCGATTATTGTGATGGCGACGCTCGTAGGTTGGATGGTTGCCGAGTGTGTTGGCCTGGCGCCGGACGACTTTGCCCCACTGGGCCTTTCGCCGCTTGCCCTTACGCTCCTGCGCGTGGTGATGAGCTTCGTTGGCGTATTCGGCTTCTCGGTGATGTTCAACAGCCCGGTAAAGATGGCCGCGGCAGCTGGGTTGATCGGCGCCGTGTCCAATACCCTGCGTCTGACCCTTGTCGATGCGCCGACGATGATTCCCTTCCTGGGCCTCAGCACGGGAATGCCTCCCGAGGCAGCAGCGTTTATCGGCGCGCTGGTATCGGGTCTGCTGGCAAGCTTGGCCGAAGTCAAGCTCACCTACCCGCGCATCGCCCTCACGGTGCCTTCGATTGTCATTATGGTGCCCGGTCTGTATCTCTATCGCTCTATGTATTACATGTGCACCTTCGACACGGTCAACATGCTCGGCTGGTTTGTGCGCGCAGTGCTCATCGTGGCGTTTCTGCCCGTTGGCTTGGGCGTGGCGAGAACCCTCACCGACCCTCGCTGGCGCCATACCAGCTAATTGGTGCAAGGGGGACAGGTTACTTTGCACCAAATGAGTTGCGGTGAAATAGGGACTGAATTGTTGCTTAAAGGGTCAAAACAGTCCGTATTCCACCGCAACTTATGGGGTCGGGGGTTTTGGTGCCCTGCATCTCCACAAACTCAACGCTTACGAAGCGCGCGCCGTTCGTGTTAGGGTAGTTCCACCACATAAGTAGTCGCAGACGCGCGTAACACGGGCGGGCGAGATGAAGTCCCAACAGCTCCATCTTGCCCGCCCGTTTTTGTTGCGTGGTGCCGCGGCGTAACACAGAAAGGATTTTGTCCTTTATGCCTATCAACAAACGAGAGAGCCTGCTGTTCACCTTTATCATGTGCTTTTGCATGGTGCTCTGGATGAGCATCTACAACGTTGCCCTGCAGCATGGGGCCATCAACGGCGAGGTCGTTGCCGCTGCGTGGCTCGGCTTCCCCGTTGCCTATATCTTTGCCGTGTGCTGCGACCGGTTCGTCGCCAGCCCGCTCGCCAAGGGTTTCGCCTTTAAGTACTTGGTCACTCCGGGCAAGAGCTCGCCGCTCGCCATGACGCTCGCCGTGGGCTCCTGCATGGTCGTTCCCATGGTCATCATCATGTCGCTGTACGGTGCCTGCGAGGGTCTGACGCACATGCCCGGCGGCATCCTTGCGAACCTGTATTCCGTGCCCGCGATCTGGATGATCAACATCCCGCATAATTTTGTGATGGCGCTGCCGTGGAACCTTTTGGTAGCCGGTCCGATTTCCCGCTTCGTCTTCCGTCGCGCCTTCCCTGTGGGGACGGTTTTCGAGGAGGAGCATGCCGAGCTCTTGGAGCAGGCTATGGCTTCTGAGTGCGAGTAGCTCGCTTAGGGACCTGCTGAGCGCGGGCGACTTGCTTGGTTGGAGCCCTAAGCGTGGATAGCTCGCTCGGCGACATCGCGGGCGCGAGCGGTGCGCATGACCGGAGGGCCCGTGCTGCTCCGTTGCCCGACGTGCTAGCGCGCAGACAATCTGTTGGTGCATTCGGCGGCTGCTGAAGCGTTTCGGCAGCCGCTTTTTATACGGAGTTTAAATACAACAGTCTGTTGTATTACGTAGAGTGGTATATCTCTAGCAGGAAAAATGCGAGAGACGGAGCATTATAGCGTTGCTAGTAGGACTGGACGTAGGGTCGACGACGACCAAAGTTTACGCGATGCACGAGGATATGACCGAGGCGTGGTGGGGATATCGCCGCCACGGGGCGTGTCAGGCAGCGAGCGTGCGCGCCATGCTCGGCGAGCTTGCCGAGCGCTTTCCCCATGAGTCGTTGCGCGTTGCGGTGACCGGCTCGGGTGCGCGCGATATCGCGACCGCGCTGGGCGCCTCGTACGTTCAGGAGGTGGTCGCCAACGCGCTCGCGATCAGCAGGTTCTATCCGCAGACGCGCTGCGCCATCGAGCTGGGCGGCCAAGACGCCAAGATGATCTTCTTCCGCACCAACGATAAGGGAGACATCGAGGTTGCCGACATGCGCATGAACGGCTCGTGCGCAGGCGGTACCGGTGCATTTATCGACGAGATGGCAAAGCTCATGGGGGTCGGCACCGAATCGGGCGAGTTCGAGCAGCTCGCAAGCCGGGGAACGACCGTCCACGAGGTCTCGGGCCGCTGCGGCGTGTACGCAAAGACCGATATCCAGCCGCTGCTCAACGAGGGCATTCCTACCACCGACCTGGCGCTTTCGGCGCTTCACGCGGTCGCCCGCCAAACGATCGGCGGTCTGGCCCAGGGTATCGACATCGAGCCGCCGGTAATCTTCGAGGGCGGTACGCTCGCCTACAACCCCACGCTGGTCCGCGTGTTCCGGGAGCAACTGAATCTATCGGACGATCAGGTTATCGTCCCGCGCGATCCGCAGATCATGGTCGCGCGCGGTGCCGCCCTGTCGCTGACCGACATGTTCGCATCGTCCCAACCGATCGACCTTCCCGACGCTTTTGTCCGGCTGGATAAGCTCGAGACGGTCGCGCCCGCAAGCGGGGAGGGACGTCTTGCCCAGCCCTTTTTTGCCACACCTGCCGAGCAGGCGGATTTTACGGCACGGCATGGCAAGGAGGCGCCGGCAAAGGGTCCGGATGCGTATGCGCCCGGAGAGACGGTGCGTGTGGCGCTCGGTATCGATTCGGGGAGCACGACGACCAAGTTCGCCCTGGTCGATAAGGCGGGTGAGCTTGTCGATTCGTTCTACGCGTCTAATAACGGCAGGCCGCTCGACGTCGCCCAACAGGGTCTTGTCAGCTTGAAGAACCGCTGGGAGACAGCGGGAGTCACGCTTGCGATCGATGCCGTGGGCACCACGGGATACGGCGAGGAGCTTTTCGCGCGCGCGTTCCACGCCGACTACCATACGGTCGAGACGGTCGCGCACGCCCGCGCCGCGTGCGCATGCGTTCCCGATGCGACCTTCGTGCTCGACATCGGCGGACAGGATATGAAGGCCATCTGGCTCAACCACGGCGTGCTGACCGATATCGTCGTCAACGAGGCGTGCTCTGCGGGCTGCGGCTCGTTCCTCGAGGGCTTTGCCAAAAACCTCGGAATAGCCGTTGAGGATATCGCGACCGAGGCATTTTCGTCCAAAGCCCCCGCCGTTCTCGGCAGCCGCTGCACGGTGTTCATGAACAGCAGCGTCGTTTCCGAGCAGCGGCGCGGTAAGGGTCCGGGCGACATCATGGCCGGTCTCTGCCGTTCGATTATCGAGAACGTGTTCACCAAGGTCATTCGCGTTTCAAATCTCAACCGTCTGGGCGACAAAGTCGTCGTCCAGGGCGGCACGTTCCGAAACGACGCGGTGCTGCGCGCATTCGAGCAGTATCTGGGCAAACCCGTCACGCGTGCGCCCCACCCGGGGCTGATGGGCGCTATCGGTATCGCCCTGCTCGCGCGCGAGGAATGCCGCAAGGGCGACGCCGGCACGTCGTTTATCGGGCTCGATGCCGTGGAGCGCTTCGAGCATCGCGAGTTCGGCGGCGTTACCTGCCGTCGGTGCAACAACCGCTGCCAGCGCGCGGTCGTGGCGTTTGGCGACGGCTCGCTTTACGTCACGGGCAATCGCTGCCCGCGCGGCGGCGCCATCTCATGGGATGAGCTCGTGCGCGAGGTTCCCGCGGCGGAGGAGCTGCGTCCGCAGGGTGCTTGCGAGGCACAGGCACCCGGCATGGGGCGCGACCGGACCGCGGCTGCCCCCAATCTCTTTGTCGACCGCGAGAAGCTGCTGTTCGAGTCGTACCCCACGGTTCCCGTCTGCGGGGGGCGCGATGTCACGATCGGCATTCCCCGTGTGCTCGAGTTCTGGGACACCATGCCGTTCTGGTCGACGTTCTTCAGCACGCTCGGCTTTAAGGTGCGCGTCTCGGGACGCAGCACCAAGGCGATGTACGAGCGCGGTCTGGCGCACGTCACATCCGACACCGTGTGCTTCCCGGCCAAGCTCGTCCACGGGCACATCCGCAATCTCGTCGACGCCGGCGTCGACCGCATCTTCATGCCCATCATCACGACGGTGCCCACCGAAAACACCGCCTCTACCAGCGAGTGGATGTGCGCCGTCGTAAAGGGATACCCCTACGTGATGCGCAATTCCGATAACCCGGAGGAGCGTTTCGGCGTTCCGTTCGATACGCCGCTGTTCCACTGGTACGACGAGGGCGACCGAAACCGCCAGCTCAAGGCGTGGTGCAAGGAGAGCTTCGATATCGATGCCGACCTGGTTGCCAAGGCGACCGAGCAGGCGGACCGCGCGCAGCAGACGTTTGAGAACCAGCTGCAGCTGCGCGGCAGGCAGGTGCTCGAGAACGTGCGCGAGGACGGCGGCTACGCGGTGGTGATCGCTTCGCGCCCGTACCACAACGACCCGCTGGTCAACCACGGGCTGCCCAAGCTCTTCTCTGAGCGCGGCATCCCCGTGCTGACGCCCGATGCGGTGCCGGGGGTCTGCAACGTCGATCTTTCCAACAGCCGCATCGACATCGTGAACAACTACCATGCGCGCATGCTGTCGTGCGCGGTCATCGTCGCATCGACGCCCGAGCTCGAGCTCGTGCAGATGGGCAGCTTCGGCTGCGGCCACGATGCGTATCTCACCGACGAGATCGCGCGCATGATGGGCGAGATGGGCTCCAAGGTTCCGATGATGATCAAGCTCGATGAGAGCGACGTCGCCGGTCCCATGGGCATTCGCGTGCGTTCGTTTATCGAGTCGGTCAACCGTCGTCGCGCGGAGGAGCGTGCCGAGGGCGCCCGGGTGCACGCGGTCCATCCGCTCGACGACCCGTATAAGGTCAAGTACACCAAGCGCGACCGGCACGACAAGATCGCGCTGGTCCCCAACACCTCCCATGCGTTCTGCAGGCTCATGACCGCGGCGATGCGCAATCAGGGCGTGCGCGCCGAGGCCCTTGATATCGGGCGCGAGGATGCCATCCGCCTGGGCAAACGCTATGTGCACAACGACATCTGCTTCCCCGCGCAAATCGTGATCGGCGAGGCGCTCGCGGCACTCAAGAGCGGTAAGTACGACCCGCACGACGTCGCCGTGGTGACTGGCAAGTATATCGGCGACTGCCGCCTGACGCACTACATGCCCCTGCTGCGCCGCGCGCTCGACGACGCGGGATACGACTATGTCCCGGTGCTCACCAACGACGACGTCGATGCCCACAATGCGCATCCGGGCTTCAAGCTCGGCCTTGGCCCGAGCATCCAGATCGCCTACGGTCTTCCCATGATCGATGCCCTCGAGGCCATGCTTAGGCGCATCCGTCCCTACGAGCTCGAGAAGGGCGCGGCGGACGCTGCGTTCGACCGCGCGCTCGATGAGGTTATCGAGGGCATGGAGCGCTCCGGGCTGAGAGGCCAGGCGACGGGCTTCAAACGCGCGCTTGCGATCATGGACGCCGTTCCGTACGACCGCTCGAACCCGCATCCGACCGTTCTCATCGTGGGCGAGTACCTGCTCAATTTCCATCTCGGCGCCAACCACGAGATCGAGCGCTACCTCGAGGACAACGGGCTCGAGGTCATCGAGGCGCGCATGACCGACGTGATCCGCAAGACCTATTTCTACAAGCATGCGCAGTCGCGCGAGTTCCACGTCGACCTGTCGCTGCCCGAAAAGGCCTGGTACGCCACGGCGGACAACCTGTTCGAGCTCGCGCACGACCGTTGCGACCGCCTGGGCGCGGCGAGCCCGCTCTACGAGCCGCCGACGCGCATGCCCGAGCTCGTGCGCGCGAGCGATAAGATCCTGCACCATACGTTCGATGCGGGCGAGGGCGTGCTGATTCCGGCGGAGATTCTCGAGCACGCCAAGCGCGGCTGCCGCAACTTCGTGATCCTGCAGCCGTTCGGGTGTCTGCCCAACCATGTCGTGGGGCGCGGGCTCATCCATGCGCTCAAGGAACAGTATCCCACGGCGCAGTTCCTGCCGCTCGACTACGATCCCGACGTGAGCTTCGCCAACGTGGAGAACCGTCTTCAGATGCTCATCATGAACGCCAAGGCGCAGGGGTGCGGTGAGGCGCATGGCGAGACCGCGTAAGGACGCCGATGCGCCCGATGCGCGCACCCGTATCATCGAGGCGTTTTGGGAGCTCATCGAGAACAACAGCATCTTCGAGCTGTCGGTTGGCGAGGTGACCCGCGCCGCCCAGTGCAATCGCGGAACGTTTTACTACTATTTTCACGATTTCGATGAACTCGTCGCCATCGCCATAGCCCAGCTGCTGCAGGATAACGAGCTCATCACCGATGCCCTCTGGCATTTTTCGAGCGAGGGCGACCTTTCGGCGTTCGACCGGCGCGACGTCCGCTGCCTGCTGCGGCGCATCGTCATCACCATGAGGGCGGGTGCCGCCGAGCAGGTCGTGCAGGGCATCCATACGATCATCATCGACCGCGTGAGAGAGATCGTCCACCCCGACGGAGAAGAGCTCAAGGCAGATTCGAGCTTTGCGGTGGGCTTTCTGGTCTCGGGCATCATGGGCTTTGTGATGGCGGTCGGCTTTGCCCGGGAGGGCGGCGAGGAGATAGACCTCGAGCAGCTGGGGGACAGCGCGTGCGCGTACCTGAGGGCGGTCGCCATGCAGACGGTGGAAACGGTCGCGCAAGTCGAGGGCGTCGATACATCCGAGCTGCTCGAACGCGTCTCCAAGGAGGCCGATGCCTATCGCGCATCGCGTGCGACGAGTCCCGACGTGGTGAAAGACGCCTAGGGTTTCTCTTGCGGGGCGCCTGTCGCGCATCGCGCGGTGAGTCCCGCGATGCGGTCATAACCTGCATTCATGTGAGCCGGGTTTATAGATATTCCTCCAGCTGTTAACATAGACAACCTGTGGGTAAAGAGACAAAAGCGCCGCCGACGGGCGGGCGTTTTGATTTCGATGAACTCATGTAAGGAAACGAGCATGTTAGATAGATTTACCGATCGAGCGCGCAAGGTCATGTCGATGGCCAAACAGGAGGCGCTCGATCTGCACTCAAATAAGGTGGGCACCGAGCACCTGCTGCTCGCACTCGCCAAGGAGGACGAGGGCATCGCTGCCGAGGCGCTGCGCTCGCTTGATATCTCCTACGACGACATCATGGACACCCTCAAGGAGGTCCAGACCACGGTTCCCGAGCCCAGCGAGGAGACCGAGGCTGCCAAGCTTGCCTTTACGCCGCTCGTCATTAGCGTGATGGAGCGTTCATTCCGCGTGGCGCGTGAGAACAACCAGACCTACGTGTCGACCGAGCACTTGCTGATCGGCATCGTCGAAGAGGGCAACGGCATGGCCATGGACATCCTCATGCGCCTGGGTGTGTCGTCCGCTTCCATTAAAAAGGCTATCGAAAAGCTTACCGCCAAGGATCAGGACAAGAAGCGTCCGCTCGCCGGAGCCGGCGCCGGTCGTCCCGGTGCGGGCCTGCCGTTCTTTAGCGGCTCGACTTCCTTT
>CABRZY010000063.1 GCA_902475475.1 uncultured Collinsella sp. | reverse complement strand
TTGCTGGGCCGGAGTAAGGCTGGAGTTGAGATAGCTGGGTCGCGCACCCGCCGCAAGCAGCGCACGGGTCTGGTCCTCCATCAGCGACAGCAGCGGGCTCACCACAAAGGTGATGCCGGGCAGCATGAGCGCGGGCACCTGGTAGCAAATGGACTTGCCGGCGCCCGTGGGCATAACGCCCAGCGCATCGCGACCGGCAAGGATCGCATCGACCATGCGGTCCTGTCCCGGGCGAAACGAGGTGTAGCCAAAATAGGCGCCGAGCGTGTCGAGCGCCATCTGCTGCATGCTATCGGTCATGGTTTCCTAACGTTCAAGTCATCTGCCGCCGATTATACGCCGCCACGCGGACCGGTGCCGCGCCGCTGCCGGCCACGGGCGATGCAATCCAAAGGGAACGAGCGTGGATTTTTGGACACTTTCCGGATGAGCGTGGATAATCTCCCACTTTGAGCACGCCGTTGAGCCAAAAACGGGAGATTATCCACGCTCATTCTGCAAATTGCCGCTCTGGCGGGCTTGCAGCGTCGGCCCGTTACGCGGTTTGGTAAAACCGCGCAACTAGAGCTACATGACCATGACGTAGCGCGATCCCACGTAGTACTGCTTACCCATCAGGACCGGCTCATCGTTGGGACCGGTAAAGCCGGCGCGCAGGTTGAGCAGCGGATCATGCGGGGCAATGCCCAGCTCGGCCGCCTGCTCGGTATTGGCACGAACGGCCTCGACCGTGCGGTAGCCAACCGAAACAATCGGCGTTCCGCCAACACGCTCGACCTCGGCAAAAATCGACTTGTCCTCAAGATCGGCCGTCAACAGCTCACGGTAGGCATCAAACGGCACAAAGATGTTCTCCTCAAAGATGGGCTCGCCGTCGGCCGTACGCACGCGCTTGATATGCAGCAGCAGCGCATCCTTCTGCAGGCCAAAGAACTCCATCTCGTTTTGGCGCGCCGGAACGATCTGGCGATCGATCACGTGCGCACCGGCCTTCATGCCGTTGCCGGCACACAGCGCGGTAAACGTCTGCAGCGTCGAGGCGTGAAACTGGCGATTGATGTGCGGCGTGGAGACAAAGGTGCCACGGCCCTGCTGCTTAACCAGGTAGCCATCGGAGCACAGCTCCTCGACGGCGCGGCGCACCGTAATTCGGCTCACATCGTACTGCTCGGCTAGCTCAAGCTCGGACGGAATACGCTCCTTGGGTGCATAAACACCTTTCTCGATCGCATCCTTGATTTCATCGTAAATCTGCTGGTAAAGCGGTGCATTTTTAGGTGCAGGCATATCTGATCACTCTTATCGAAATATCGAAATAACTAATACGTATATAACGTCTAGGTTCATGTTACCTCATAATGATAAAACGATACACCCTCCCTACCAAAAAGCGACAGCTTCATTTTGGTAGGTTTTATCTGGGCAAACGAAGGCCTCCCGAAAGCAGCGAGGCTTTCGGGAGGCTCAAGCGGACAGGATTGCGCCGTGCCGGCAAAATGCCAATACCCTACTTGCCGTCGTCCTGCTGCAAACTGTCCTGCTCGCTGAGGCGCGCCTGCCTGCTGGCCATGCGCGCGGGCTTGTCGGGATCGGGTACGGCCGTGGGCATGGGCTCGTCGACATGACCGCCCCACCAGCCGCCCACAAAGTTGAGCGTGTGGAACACGTTGATCACGGCGCCGGGATCAACGTCGCACACCAGCTTGATAATGTCCTGGCTCTCGTAGGTCGAGACAACGGCGTGCAGCAGGTACATCTTTTCGCGGCTGTATCCGCCGATGACCTCGGCGCAGCTAATGCCGTGCTGAAAATGGTCAACATAGGCGGTCATGACCTCGTCTGCCTTGCGCGTCGTGATCTGCAGCGTCACGCGGTCGTAGCGACGATAGAAACTGTCGATGGTCTTGGTCGAAATAAACTGGAACACGATGGAGTACGCCGCCTTGTCCCAGCCAAACATAAAGCCAAAGATCGCCAGGATAAAGCAGTTGAAACCAAAGATGACGCCCCAGATAGTCTTGCCTGTGTGGTTGGAGACCCACAGCGCGATAAAGTCGGTGCCGCCGGTGGATGCGCCGGACTTGAGCGCGATGGCAGCGCCCAGGCCCGAGACCACGCCGCCAAAAATGATGAGCATAATCTTGTCGCCCAAAAACGGGGCAAAGTGAAAGATGTTGAGGAACAGCGATGAGAGCACGACCTGCATCATCGAGAAGATGACGAAGCGCTTGCTGATGCCGCTCCAGCATAGGAGCGCCACGGGGATGTTGAGCGCAAGCATGCCGAGCGAGATGTCGATTCGAACGCCGCCGAGCGAGGTAACGCGATCGAGCAGGACCGCGACGCCGGTAAGACCGCTCGGAAGCAGATCGGCGGGCCGAATGAACGCCTGGATCAGAAATGTCTGGAGAACGGCGGAAATGGTGACCGCCACGGCGGTAATGGCGCGGCGGACGATGGTGAGGCGGCCGAGCACGAGCACGCGGTCCGTGAGCTGTTCGATGGCGTTCGCCACGCAGGCTCCTTTCGAAGGCAGATGTAGTTGTGGGGCATGCCCGCGATTGTAGCATGGAGCGTGCGGGGGCGCTTCAATTCACCCTCTCTCGACAACCAAAGCGGGATCAGCAACCCCCACGACCAAAGGCCCAAATTACAAGTGAGTAGACTTTCTACGATCTGCCGAGCACACCCAAAACCGCCACCCCTGTGACCTGCGGTTTTACTAGAGCAGATGCACTTTGTGCTCGGCCTGTGCCAAAAAGTCTACTCACTTAGCCCGAATCGAAGCCAAACGGATCAAAATCGAAACCAAATTGAGCCAGTCCACCGCAAAAAACGTTTGAACCCGTGCTTCTCGCGGCGGATTGACACTACAAAGCGGCCAAGATGTCGGTCAGGTTGTCGATGATAACGTCGGCGGCGGACTGGTCCAAGTTGACGCCCTCGTGCGGACGCAGCGCCAGGACGCGGGCGCCGGAACGTTTGCCAGCCTCAATCCCCATAGGCGAATCCTCGATAACCAGGCACTCGGTAGGCTCCACCCCCAGCGCCTCCATGGCACGCAGGTAGATCTCGGGGTCGGGCTTAAACGCACTGCACTCGTGACCGCTGATGGTGTAGTCCAGCACATCGGCAATACCGGCGATATCCACTAGCTCGTCGATCAGCTCGCGATAGGACGAGCTTGCGATGGCACACTTCACGCCGCGCTCGTGCAGCTCACGCATCACCGGCTCCGTCTGCTCGTTGAGAAGCTCGGCATACGGAACGGGGTGGTCCGGGCTGTAGACCTGCTTGTACTCCACGCGCAGGCGCTCGCGCAGCTCAACATCGTCGGGCACCAGCGCCTTCCAGATGGCGGGCTCGTTAGACCCCGAAAGATCGGGGATCTCGTCAAAGTGGAAGCCCTTCTCCTCCATAAACGCCACGCGACGACGGTTGTAGAACCACTCGGTATCGACCAGCACGCCGTCCATATCAAACAGCACTGCCTTGATCATACGCATCTCCTCCCACCTGCCAAAAAGGGACAGGTTTATTTTGGTAGGTTTTATCTGGGGTTTTGCGACACGACAGACACGCCCTCCCCAGAGCAAAAAAGGGGATGGGGCGCAAACCCCATCCCCTCTCAATCAACCCGTAAGGTCTACTTACTTGTGATTAGTAGGAAAGCTTCCACATGTAGCGACGCATGGTCAGCGGGTGCTGACGGGCCTCGGCGATCTGGTTGCCGTACTCGCGCATAACGGCGAGGTGCAGCAGCGGGTTGAAGTAGGTGACGACGCTCGCGGGCACAGCGTCAGCCAGGCCGTAGTCCTTGGAGTCGATCAGAGCGACCTTGGCGCCCATGCGCTTAAGGAAGGTGAGGGCGCGGGCGTCCATCGGACGGGTAGCGCCATCGGACATGAAGAAGACGTAGGGCTTACCCTCGGTGGAAACCTCGAACGGGCCGTGGAAGTACTCGCCGGTGTTGTAGGCGGCGGCGTCGATCCACTGCATCTCGGTGAACAGGAAGGCGGCGTGAGAATAAGCCATCTTCTCGGAGGCACCGGAAGCCATGAAGTAGATCATCTTGTCGTCCTTGAAGTCCTGAGCGAACTGCTTGGCAAGACCCTTGCAGGACTGAGCAGCGTTCTCGCAGAGCTCAAAGACGTTGGTGAGGCCGGTGATCATGTCCTCGTAGTGGTCATAACCCTCGGTCTGCTGAAGGATCTCGACAGCAAGAGCGATGGCATAGCCGGGCTTCTCGCACTTGGCAGCGAAGTTGGCGTGGAAGCCGTGAACGATGACGTAGTCAGCGTCGACGGTCAGAGCGGAGCCAGCCTTGTTGGTGAGGGAGACGACCGGGCAGTTGTGCTTCTTGGCGGTCTTGTTGGCCTCGACGGTCTCGGGCGTGGAGCCACCGAGGGAGCAGGTGATCACGAAGGTGTGCTCGTTGACCCAGGAAGGCGTGTCGTAGTTGAACTCGTTAGCGGTGAAGATCTGAACGTTCAGCTTGTCCGTGTTGTTGGCCAGGAAGTACTTGGCGGGGTAAAGGTCGGACATGGAGGCACCGCAGCCGACGAAGGCGACGCTGTGGATCTCGTGGTTGGACAGGACGTCAGCGACGATCTGCTTAGGGAGGTTAAGGTCGATCTCGTACATCTGACACATTCCTTTCAATTTTTGCGGCGCCACATTGCCGGGCGCTCGCAGGGTTACCGTGGTTTGGACCGAGTCGCCGGCCCGTTGAGGATGCGACAAAGGGACTGTCCCTTTGTTGCATTTTGGGGATGGAAGCCTGCCTGGGGTATGGGATGCCAGGCAGGCCCCCGGGGGAAAGCGGTTAGGCGCTTAGTCGCGACTAAGCCAGGATGCCGACCGCGGAGAGGGCGATGCCGCCCACAATGGCGATCACGAGAAGCCAACCGGTGTTGACGTTCTTCTTGATGAGCCAGTACATAAGGCCGGTGAGGCCAAGGGAGATCATCTGGGGCATCATGCCGTCCAGGATGTCCTGGATAACGACGGTGCCGTCAGCGAACTGCAGCGGGGTGGTGGCGCCGATCAGCGTGGCGATCATGCCGCCCACGGACATAAGACCCACGATGCCGCAGACATACATGAGCTTCTCCATGAGGTCGCCGCCCTGAAGCTTGCTCAGGTACTCGTGGCCGCCCTGATAGCCCATCTTGGCTGCGAACCAAGTAATCAGCACGGAGGGGACGATGGAGATGAGAAGGGCCAGGATCGGGCCCATGATGGAGCCCTGCTGAGCCAGCTGAACGCCCAAGCCAAAGGCGATAACGCGGATGGTGCCCTGGAAGAAGGAGTCACCGATGCCGGAAAGCGGGCCCATAAGGGAGGTCTTGACCGCGTTAATCGAATCGGGGTTGAAGTTCTCGGGATCCTTGGCGTACTCCTCCTCCATGGAGGCGGCGAGGCCCAGGATGAAAGCGCTCGTCTGCGGGGTGCAGTTGTAGAACGCCATGTGACGGTGGTAAGCCTCTTTCTTAGCAGCAAGCTGCTTGGGGTCGGACTCGTCCGGATAGAGGCGATCGAGCGTGGGAACCATACCGTAGAGGAAGCCCATGTTCATCTGACGCTCGTAGTTCCAAGAGGCCTGGATGGCCCAGGAGCGCCAGAAGAACTGGCTGACCTTCTTGTTCAGGGACACGTCCTTGGTTGCGGTTGCCATAGTGTGTTCCTCCTTAGTCTTCGTCGTCTTCGAGCGGATCGTAGTCGGAATCGACACCGGCGGCTGCATGGGAACCGTTGAACTTGAAGCCCATGAAGACGACAGCCAGGCACACACCGATCAGAGCGACCGCGATGACGGACAGGTTGAGGTAAGCGGCGAGCAGGAAACCGATGAACAGGAACGGAGTCATACCCTTCTTGATCATCATGGTGAGCAGCAGGGCCAAACCGTAGGCGGTCATGATCTTGGTCGAAACGTTAAGACCAGTGGACAGCCATTCGGGAACCATGTTGACGATGGCCTGAACCAGGTCGGTGCCAACAAAGACGGCGAGGAAGATCGGCAGGAAGTACATGATGGCGTACAAACCGGAGCCGGCGCAGATGTGCATACGGTAGGCGGTCTTGAACTTTCCGTTATCGATCGCGTTATCTGCCACATGGGTGAGGACGGCGATGATGGAACGGAACACGATGCCGAGGAGCTGACCCAGGACGGCGACCGGGATGGCGATCGTCATGGCGGTCTCGGCGGAAGCGTCGGTCAGGCACGCAAAGGCAGCGGCCACGATGCCGCCCAGGACCATATCGGGCGGAACGGCGGCGCCGACCTGCACCAGGCCCATGGACACGAGCTCGACGGCGGCACCGACGGCAAGGCCGGTGGGCACATCGCCCAGCAGCAGACCGACGAGCGTAGCGCCAACGAGGGGCTGCTCGAAGTTAAGACGACCGAGCAGGCGGGAGTCCCACATGCAGAACACGCCGACGAGGCCGACGAGCACCGCACTGATGAACGTATTCATACCCTTCTCCTTTCAGTCAGGCAAAAGCCTGGTTGATTACAGCTTGGCGTCGATGTCGACGCTCTGATACGTAGGGGTCTGCTGGACATAGAGCTTGATGCCCATGTCGAGCAGCTGGTTGACGTCGGCCTTCTGGGTGGCGTCGAGGAAGACGGAGCTGTCCTTGCCGCCAATCTGATCGGCACCGTCGTGGTTGGCGGTGGCGCCCAGGTTGATGGCGTCGAGCTTGTAGCCCTGGCAGAACTGCAGCATCTCGGCCGTGTTGCCAAAGACGAACATGACGCGCTCACCGAGGGTGTTGAGCTTGTCCATCTTGGCGAGGGCACGCTCGACGGTGAAGACGTTCAGGCGCACGCCCTGGGGCTTGGCCAGCTTAAGAGCGCCCTTCTTGATGTCATCGTTGGCGGCAGCGTTGTCGACGACGATGATGCGCTCGGCCTGAACCTTGGTGGTCCAGGTAAAGACGACCTGGCCGTGCAGCAGACGGTAGTCAAGACGTGCGAGGACGATCTTGGCGGGACCGGAGCTGTGACGGGATGCCTTGGCCTTCTTGGCGGGAGCCGCGGCGGCCTCGACCGGTGCGTTGGGGTTGGTCAGACCGGTGCGGGCCTCGTTGATGAGGGCTGCGAGCTCGGCACCCTTGACGGGGACGGGGCTCATAGCAAGCGTGAGCGCCAGCGGGATGTTGAAACCACTGACAACCGTGAACTTCGTGCCGTTCTTGGAAAGCTCGACCATGTTGTTGTTGACCGAGCTGCCGAGCATATCGGTCAGCACATAGACGGTGTCGTCCGCGTTGAACGCGGCGATCATGGCGTCCACCTTATTGGTGATGGGCTCCTTGTCGTCACGAGCAAGCGACACGACGTGGACGTTCGACACGTCGCCGAGAACCATCTCGAGCGTGTCTTTGGCGCCTGCGGCCAGGCCGCCATGAGATGCGAGAATGATCTGATTCATCTTGCCTCCTCCTTTTCGTTATGGTCATTATAACGTCTTATACGTTGCGGATATTGCTAATTAGTATAAAGACCGTTCGCGGGTGAAAAACGACCGTTGACGGGTTTAACGTACTCGTAACGTTGGCGCAGGGAAGGCCGGCGCTGGCCAGGCGGTGCCCGATCAGACGCCGCGCCAATCCCTTATCGCACGAAGTACCAGGGGCTTTCCTGCACGGTGGGCTCCAGCGCGATGCCGGTGCGCTCCTTAAACAGATCCATGTCCTGCGATTTTTCGGTCCACCACGCATTGGGCTTAAAAGTCATGCTCTCAATGACATGACCGACAAACACACTGTTGCGCAGCTTGAAGAAGTCGGTGTTCATAATCAGGATGGACGCGAGCACCAGCACGATGCCCAGGACTTTGATCGCGCCGGCGGGCTCGGCATAGACACCAATGCCCACCAGTACGGTGACGACCGTCTCGAATGACATTACGACGGGAACTTTCGACGTCTCGAGCCCCATGGATAGACCCTGCATATATAAGATATAAGCCACGGCCGTGGGGATGAGTCCAAAGCCAAGGAACAGCAGCAGCAGCTGTGGCGACATTGCCGCGGCGACATCCGGCCACGGAGCCGCGATAGCCGCCATAACCGCACCGCCAAAAACAAAGCCCCAAAACGTGACAGCCAGCGGGTGGACCGTCTTGGTTGCCATTCGGCTAAACACCGCGAGCGACGCACCGCAAAGGCCTGCAATCACGCCCGACGTGACGCCCCAAACCGAAAAATGAAAACCGGAAAGGTCGCCATTAGTCACTGCAAGCACGCAGCCTACGATGTTAAAGACAATGGCAACGAGCTTGTTGGGGGTCACGTCCTCGCGATAAAGCACGCGGCCGAGCATGACGCCAAACACCGGCGAGGTGTAGAGCAGCACCGAGGCCGTGGACATGCCCACCTCGCCCATGCACTCGTAATAGCAGGTGTTGGCGACGGCCAAGCCGACGATACCGACAAGTGCGCAGGGGACGAGCTCTTTGGGGCTTGCCTTGAATAGCGCCAGGGGACCCGATGCTTTTCCCTCACGATCGCCTCCCTGGCAACCCATGAACGCCAAGACCGGAGCCATTAAGACGGCACCCGACAACAGGCGAAAGGCCGCCATGCTCTGAGACGAAACACCCAGGGCCGAGATGCCGTTTACAAAGATTCCGATGCTGCCCCACATAAGCGCGGCGATCAGCACCAGCACATAGCCCAGATTGCTTTTCTTCAACGCAGCCTCCTCGGTATTGTTTCCAATATGTTTCACACTACGTTATAGTCGTTATATACATTTTTCAAGACACAAATCGGCGAGCGGAAAAATCCGCTCTACCGCTACAACCCATTGGTGCAAAGGGGTCAGGTTCATATGCGCCAACTTGGTGTAAAGTAACCTGTCCCCAATGACTAGGACTGTCCCCAAGTGCCGAACGTCTCCAAGTGCCGCATCTGGGCCAAGGCGACGCCGATGCTTTGGCAACGCCAGACACTATGACCCAATCCGAGGGCACTGAAAAGATAGGAGCCCCCGCTCGTGA
>CABRZY010000062.1 GCA_902475475.1 uncultured Collinsella sp. | reverse complement strand
GCAGAGCGCCGGACTGACCGGAGATGCCGCCGCCCTGCCGATTCCTCGGCGGGTCCCGCTTTTCTTTTTCGACTCGGGTGGGCGGTTGCATATCGCCTGCTAGGGAAGGAGCGATCCTATGCCCCAGAACATCTTCGGTACCGATGGCGTCCGTGGCGTCGCCAACGCCGATCTTTCGTGCGACCTCGCGTTTCGTCTGGGCCGCGCGGCGACCAAGTTCCTTGGTCCGGACATCTGCATCGGCCGTGACACGCGCCTTTCGGGCACCATGCTCGAGAGCGCTCTGACCGCCGGCATTATGGCCGAGGGCGGCCGCCCGCATTGCTGCGGCGTTATCCCCACACCCGCCGTGGCGCTGCTCACTGTTCAAAACGAGCTCGATGGCGGCATCGTCATCTCCGCTTCGCACAATCCGCCGGAGTTCAACGGCATCAAGTTCTTTAGCCGCAAGGGTATGAAGCTTCCCGATGCTGTCGAGGAAGAGATCAGCGCCTGGGTCATGTCCGAGGAAGCCATGGCTGCCGACACGCTGCCGACCGGTGCTGGCGTGGGCCACATCATCAAGATGAAGGATGCCCGCAAGGCATATGTCGATCATGCCATCGATACGCTTGATGGCCTGAGGCTCGATGGCCTGGTCGTTGCCGTCGACTGTGGTCACGGTGCTTCCTGCCAGACCACGCCCGCCGCGCTGCAGCGCCTAGGAGCCACGGTCCATGCCATCAACACCGATTATTGCGGCACCGACATTAATGTTGAGTGCGGCTCTACGCACCTCGAGCCCCTTCGCGAGCTCGTGCTGCGCACCCATGCTGATATCGGCCTGGCCCACGACGGCGACGCCGACCGCGTACTGTTCGTGGACAGCGAGGGCAATGAGATCGACGGTGACTACATCCTGGCTATCTGCGGTTCTGACCTCGCCGCTCGCGGCAAGCTCGCCAACTCCGAGATCGTCTCGACCGTCATGTGCAACCTGGGCTTCTCCATCGCTATGAAGGAGCAGGGCTTCGAGATGGTTCAGACCGCCGTGGGCGACCGCTACGTTCTGGAGCGCATGCTCGCGGACGGCGCCGTCATCGGCGGCGAACAGTCCGGCCACATCATCTTTCTGGAGCACAACACCACCGGTGACGGCCTGGTGACGGCTCTGCAGCTTCTGGCCGTGCTCAAGCGCACCGGTCGTACCCTCACCGATCTTGCCGGCATCATGAAGAAGTACCCGCAGGTACTCGTTAACGTGCATTCCGACAACAAGGCCGGTCTGGACGATTGCCAGCCCATCTGGGATGCCGTCGCTGCTGCCGAGAAGGAGCTTGACGGTCGCGGCCGCATTCTGGTGCGTCCGAGTGGCACCGAGCCGCTGGTCCGCGTGATGGCCGAGGCCGAGACGCACGAGCTGACCCAGCGCGTTGTCGACGACATCGTCGAGGTTGTCAAGCGCGAACTTCCCTAATGGTCAAAAACGGGTGCCAAGTGGTAAACTGTTAAGGTTATTTTGATTGATTGGTATGTCCGAGGGGGAGCATGTTCGCTAAAGTCCTAAGGTCTTTGGGTATGCGTGGTCGAGTCCTTACGCTGGATGCTCCCATCTCGGGCGACGTCATTCCACTTTCCGAGGTAAACGACCAGACGTTTGCTACCGGCCTTTTGGGCCAGGGCGTGGCGATTCAGCCCACCGGAACGCGTGTGATTGCACCGGCTGATGCCAAGGTCGAGGCCATTTTTCCCACGGGACACGCCGTTGCGCTTAACACGGTCGATGGCCTGGACGTGCTCATCCACGTTGGTTTGGACACTGTTCAGCTCGAGGGCAAGCACTTTACCGTACATGCGCAAGTGGGTGACATCGTCCATAAGGGCGATGTACTCATTGAGTTCGATCGCGAGGCAATTGCTGCCGAGGGCTACGATGTGACGGTTCCCATCTTGGTGTGCAACTCCGTTGAGTTCTCGAGCATCAAGGGCTCCGTTGGCGTGCATGTCGAAGAGATGGACCAGCTTATCGTTGCTCGCGAGCGCTAGCAAGTGCACGTGGCCATTAGCCTACAATTCAAACACGTTTACGGAGGGCGCCCTTGAAAGAGGACGCCCTCCGTGGCAAGATGGGATTTGTCCGAAGCTAAAAGGCTTTGGGTCACCGTGGACGGGCAGGGGCCTCGACGCGGCTAGACACGAGACACATACATTACGCGACCTCGCCCTGGTGGCCGCACACGTTGGTTGCGGCCGACGCGGGCCGCGGGCAAGTGCTTGTAAGGGAGCCTTGCCTCTCTTGTACGAGAAAGGACGCGTAATGAAGATCATTAAAGCTAAAGACTACGAGGATATGAGCCGCAAGGCCGCTAATATCATCTCGGCCCAGGTTATCCTCAAGCCCGACTGTGTGCTGGGCCTTGCCACCGGCTCCACCCCGATCGGTGCCTACAAGCAGCTCGCTGCTTGGTACAAGAAGGGCGACGTCGACTTTGCCGAGGTCAGCACCTACAACCTGGACGAGTATCGCGGCCTTTCGCACGACGATCCCCAGAGCTATCACTACTTCATGCGTGAGAACTTCTTCGATCACATCAACATCGACCTTAACAACACGCATGTGCCCGATGGCTCCAACCCCGACGCCGCCGCTGCCTGCTCTGAGTACGACAAGATCGTCGCCGAGGCCGGTTACCCGGATCTGCAGCTGCTCGGTATTGGCAACAACGGCCACATCGGCTTCAACGAGCCCGATGACCACTTCTCCAAGGGCACGCACTGCGTCGACCTCACCGAGAGCACCATTCAGGCCAACAGCCGCCTGTTCGACAGCATCGACGATGTTCCCCGTCAGGCCTACACCATGGGTACCCAGACCATCATGTATGCCCGCATGATCCTGGTCGTCGCCAACGGCGAGGCCAAGGCTCAGGCCGTGCATGACATGTGCTATGGTCCGGTTACGCCCGAGTGCCCGGCTTCGATCCTGCAGCTGCACACCAACTGCGTTGTCGTTGCCGATGAGGCCGCCCTTTCGCTCTGCGAGTAGCGCGAATCCTGCAGCTCGACATAGCCTTGCCTAAGGCCTCCGCTTTGCGGGGGCCTTTTTGCTATCCCTTTTTACCCACTTGACCAAAATCTTGCCGCAAGCTTGACGAATGCCGGATGCCCAACAGCTTGATTCATTCCATACCAGATTCTATGCAAAAATGCCACTAGAAGGTCGTAGACGGTAGCGGGTGCTAGGCGAGTTGAATGACATGGCTGAACCTTGTTCATCTGCGTTACACTGCCGCTTAGATGGGACAAGCTGACAAGCTCATTTACCTGCTTAAAGACCGATTAGTCGGGGGATTAATAACAATCGGCCCTCGCTGTACAAAAACTTGCCGCTTGCGTACCAAAAGACAACCTAAAACACAAGGTCGCTCTATTCATAGCGCGGCTTGTATGGTCTTGCGGCTACAGTGTCAATACGGTCGAGTTGAGGAGCGGGCATGGTAAACGATTTGAGCGGTATAGACGACCTCGAGCTGATGCCGCTGGGCGGAGGCTATATGGTGCGACGCGAACGCTTGATGAATGAGCTTATCGCCAAGGGCCGAAAGGCCGGCATCGTGGTTCTTTATGCGCCCGACGGGTTTGGGAAGACCTCGGTGCTGCTGCAGTACACCCATGAGGTTAAATGCGACCCGACGCGAGGCCCCGTGCGGATTATCGAGGCCGATCGCGCCATTGGGCGCGAGGTGTTTATGCAGCTCGAGGTGGTTACCGAAGAACTCAAAGACAAACCGCACTCCCTTATCGCGATTGATAATGTGCCAAACCTCGATCAGCACGATACCGAAGACCTCATCGACAGGATTCGCGGCCTGCGCGCTATGGGGGTTGGGGTCTTTATCTCCTGCCGTCCTTCAAATCGTCAGCTGATTCATGGGCTGGGCGATTCGGTTAAGATCAATGCGCAGATGCTCAAGGTGCATGCCTATGAGTATTCGGCGTGGGCATCGGCGTTTTCGATCAGCACATCGCTCGACTTCTATCAGCTCACGCAGGGCGTGCCCGAGCTCGTTTCGGCATTGCAGACGGGTCTGTATGGCCAAGGCGACGTAGCCGGCCTGCTCGAAAACGAGATTGTCAACGTATATGGCGCGGCACTTGCCGATCTGGCTTCGCTCGACAATAATGCGCTGTTTTGCGTGGCATGTCTCATGGTTTTGATGGGCGAGGGCAATATCGCAGAACTCGAGGCTTGCGGGATGAGGCTGTCGATGGTCGACCAGTCCTATTTTGTACGCGACTACCCGATCTTTGGCTTGGATCCCGCCGAGCGGAGTTTTACGTGTCTGGGCACGGAGGATAACGGACGCTTGCGCTTGCGTAAGTTGGTGGCCGAGGTTCGCCCCGAACTTGTTCCGAGGGCGGCCCGGATTTTGCTTAAGGCGGGCCGATGCGATGCGGCGATGGGCCTGGCGGACGCCTTTTTGGACCGTGAAGCGGTCCTTGAACTTGCTGGGCAGTATGGGGTCGATCTGGCTCTGACGGGGCACGGGGCCGATATCTGCCGAGCGGCGCTGGGCACGATCGATGCCGACGATCCGGCTCCAGAGCCAACGCCTGCCGAAGCGCTTGGCGTATATCTGGCAGCGGTCAGCGTGTCCAATACAAAGCTCGCTCGCTATATGGCATCGGTCATCGAGCGCGGGGGCGAACGGGCGGCCTGCGAAATGGACCCTGTTTCATGGAGGGTGGCCCAGACGCTGACGGCTGTTTGCTATGGGGACAACGGGCTTGGGCTTCCTACGAACCTGGCCGTGCCAGAAATCGAGACATCCCATACCGCACTCGATATGTTGTCTGCGCATATCGAGGTCAAGCGGTGCCTGACCGAGCGGGGAGATGACGGCGGCGTTCTACAGCAGCTCAAAACGAGCAAGGCCTACGACTGCGAGCTCGACATCGCGAGGATTGTTATACGGGCCGATAGCATGCTGGTGGAGCTCTTTGACGGGTCGTTTGCGGGAACCGACGAGCGCGACGACGAGATGACGGTGGTGCGGGAGGCGCTCGACGTACGTGGGCTTAAGGCGATGGCTATCTGGGTGCGCATGGTGTTGGCGGCACGGCGGCTCCTTTCCGGCTTGCCGGTAACCGACGACGCGGCGTTCAACGAGCTCGATCGTTTTGCCGTGCGCATGCGCGACAACCAGATTCAGCTGTTTGGCCTGTTGCTAGAAGGCTGGCAGTCGCTGGCAGAGGGACGGCCGGTTAATGCAAAGTTCCGTGCGGTCCAAGTGCTCAAACTTGCCGAGGAGTCGATTGGGTACATGCGCGATAACGCATTGCTGCTGGAGCGCGCGGCATATCTGCGTAACACCTCGATGGTTTCGGTACGCGAGGAAGCGGAGCTACTCGATATAAGCCAGACGCAGGTTGGTGGCGCAGAAGCCTGGATGGTGGCGCTGCATTTGGCCTGTGCGGGCCGAGACAGCGATCTTGCGGCCTGGATGTCCATGAATCGTGCGGGGATTCTAGAGCCATCGTATCGGCTCTTTGCGCGCCTTGCCATGCATTGTCTGGGCGAGCCGGCGGCCAGGATACGCAAGAAGCTTCCCGTGCGCGAGCTGTCGCGGTACTCGCTGCGCGACGATTTGGAAGGGGAGGGCGAGCGCCTATTCCAGGCCGGCGAGGTTGAAGCCGTTGATACCATCGACCATATCGAGATTCGCATGTTTGGTGCGTTTCGCGCCGAGCGCGACGGGTTTCCCATCACGGACAAAATGTGGCGCCGCAAGAAGGCGGCGACGCTTGCCGAGCGGCTTGCGCTGGGCATGGATGCGCTCGTCGATCGTGAGACGCTGGCCATGGAGCTGTGGCCCCATGCCGAGTTCAATAGCGCCCGCAACAACCTGTACTCGACGATATCGCGCTTGCGGTCGGCTTTGGGACCGACGCCGGATGGCAAGTCGTGCGTGCTCATCCAAAATGAATGCATTGGGCTCAACGGCGACTACGTCAAGACCGATGTACGGCTGTTTGACCAGATAAGCCGCGAGGTTTTGGGAAATCGCACGGGTGCGCGCGGGCCCCATTTAGTTGAGCTGTGCCTTAAGATTGAGCAGCTTTATGCCGGACCGCTGTATGTTCCCAATGGCTGTAATCCCACCTACTTTTTGCGCATGCGGCGCATTATGCAGTCAAAGTACATCGATTGCATGATTAAGGGAGCAAATGCCGCTCTAGAAGAAAACGATCTGCAGTCGGCGATTTGGCTGGCGGAGTCGGGGCTTCGACAGGAAACGGCGCGTGAGGATATGGTGCGCTGCGCCATGCGCGTCTACAGTGCGGCGGGGCGGCGGCGCGATATCGTCGAGCTGTACAGCGGGCATATGCACCACCTGAGGGAGCAGGTCAATGGCGTGCCCGAGCCCGAGACGCGGCGTCTATACGAGCGCTTGGTGGAGGGGCGGCTCAATCGCGTGCTGGTCGAGCGATAAAAAACGGGCGCCCGAAGTACTTGGGCACCCGTAAGCTTGCTATGTGTTGGATCGCCGGATCATTGGCTCTTAGACGAGCTTGATCTTCTCGATGTCCTTGCGCGAGGACTCGCGATACAGTGAGAACTTGCGGCCGATGACCTGGACGACCTCGGCGTGGCAACGCTCGGCGAGCTCCTCGGCGGCCTCGCGGGCGGAAAGGCTGGAGCCATCGAGCACGGAGCACTTAACGAGCTCGTGCTTCTCCAGGTAGGCGACCGTCTGCTCGACGGTGCCCTCGTTGACGTCGGACTTGCCGATGATGATGGCGGGGTTGAGGTGATGGGCCATGCTGCGAAGCTGCTTGACCTGTGCTCCTGTCAGTGCCATGGGTTCTCGCTTTCTATGTATGGGGCGCCCCGCGACGGGGCCTTAATCTACGTGAGCTGTCCCACGATAGCGCAGGAACGGCGTGGTGTGGAGCGCGTTTGCCCAGTTCAAAAAGAATGCGGATGCCGAGTGAGTGGGCGGTGCGGGCTGCGAACAGGCTATGAGCTGGGCGCAGAGACCGGCTCCCATGCAATAAACGCCCAACGAACCTTGCGGACATGATCGAGCATATAGCGCCCCTGCGGCACGCCCTTGGAGCCCGGCTCACCGGCATGGGGATTCTCGATCATGTGCTGGGCGATGTAGTCGCGCAGACGGTCGACCTTATCCTCGTTGCCATGCTCAAGCATACGGGAGAAGTCTGCCACACCTGCCTCAAGGCTATCGAAGGTATCGCGACGAGGCGATTCAAAGTACGTAACCTGCGGCAACGCACCCATCTGAATGAGGATGTTGAAGGCGTACACAAAGCCATTACTGCAGGTAACCGAGGCGCCGATGGCGTTCATCACGTGCAGGTCGTAGCGCGGGCTGGAGTTGGCGACCATCGTGACAGCACAACGCCGGCGAGCCGTGCGGTCGAGCTTGGCAAGCGCGCCTTTTAGGTTGGTCGTGGTGACAGAGCGACTGGCAAAGGCAACATCCACCGCTTTCGCGACCGGTCCAACCAAATCCCAGTCATCATCCCAAGCAAGCTCAAGCGGCGTAATAAGATCTTCGAGCCCGTAATACTCAATGCCGGCATCAAGCGTGCCCAACATGGCAGGAGAGAAGTCGGCAGCAATCACGGAATGCCCAGCCTGAGCAAGCGGAATAGCAATCGACCCAGCCCCACACCCCATATCAAGCACCGACTCGCCGGGCGCAAGCGCCAACAGCTTTATAAAATCCCGAGCATAAGGGGCAGTCTCCAACGGCCGAAAATGCCGAGCCCGCTTATCCCATTCAAAAGAATCATTAGCCCGATGCCGAGCGGCCTGCATCTGCATCCACTCCTGGTTCCAATCTGTGGAAAGCAGCTCAGAACGATTCTCCCCATCAACCACGGGCCAACCTCCTAGCAACAAAAAAGCGGCCCCTCCCAAAAGAAGAGCCGCAACAAGCATATATCAGAAAGAACCGATCCAACGCCAAACCGCCATACCAGCCAAGTGGTGCAGGAGCGAAGCAACTGCAACCGGGATAGAAACCAACTGAGGTCCCGTTATGCGGGAGCCCCGGGGGAGGGCAAATATATAAGGTCGATCGCGAGTTCCGCACGAGCCGGAGAGCACTTAATGTGCTCTCCGTGCGAGCAGGACTGTCCGAGCAGGCGACTTCGCATGCCGCCGGGCAGCCGGGGGCGACACCCCTCAAAGATTTTCAAAAAAGTTGTTGACGCGCGCGTAACGACTCGTCTAATATATCCCTTGCGCGATGGACCTGTAGCTCAGTTGGTTAGAGCGTCCGGCTGATAACCGGGAGGTCACAAGTTCGAATCTTGTCAGGTCCACCACTTTCTTTCGCAATAAACACCCCAGCGAGAGCCGAGTCGCCGCTGGGGTGTTTATTACTGTCTCCGTGGGGGTTTAGCTCAGCTGGGAGAGCGCGGGCTTTGCAAGCCTGAGGTCAGGGGTTCGATCCCCCTAACCTCCACCATGATGGACCTGTAGCTCAGTTGGTTAGAGCGTCCGGCTGATAACCGGGAGGTCACAAGTTCGAATCTTGTCAGGTCCACCATCAAAACTGTGAAGAGCCCTGGGGCATTGCCCCGGGGCTTTTTTCTTGTCTGCGATAAATCTCATTTTGGTTTTGTGTGCTGTGCGAAAGTTTGGGTAGTATAGCTATTCAATGCGGCGGACTGCCGCGTGTTAACCGCTACGTACCGGAGGTGTTCCATGGTTCGTGTCGACATAGAGACCATCGTCATGGCCGCCGGTCCCGTGCCATCGCTTATCGTGCTTCGCGAGCGCTGCAGCAAATCGGACTCGCCCGCGCCACTGCGTTCCCTTTCCATTCAGACTGGTTCGTTTGAAGCTGCTGCCATCAGCCGCGGCATCGATAGCGGTCGCGCCGAGCGCCCGATTACCCATGACCTGTTGCTCGATACTGTTGGTGCCCTGGGTGCCAAGCTCGAACGCATCGAAATCGTTCGCGCCGAGCCGCCCGTGTTTTACGCGACGGTTGTCGTGTTGGCCGATGGCAACGAGCATAAGATCGATGCGCGTCCGAGCGACGCCATCGCCCTCGCCGTACGCAGTAATGCCCCCATGTTCGTTGAAGACGACATCATGAATCGCCTGGGCACCGTTTCTGCCCATGCCGAGGAAGTCGACGACGAGCAAGAGTTCGAGAAGTTCGACGAGTTCGTCCATACGCTCTCCCCCGATGACTTCTAAA
>CABRZY010000061.1 GCA_902475475.1 uncultured Collinsella sp. | reverse complement strand
GGTCACCAAGCACAACCTCAAGTACCGCCGCTACTACCACCAGTTCGACTACTAAGAGCTGGTCACGGGTCCGATATCTTGGCTGGTTGATATCTCGATCCTGCACAAGGGCGTCCGCAATTGCGCGGGCGCCCTTTTTGCGTTGTGACAAGAGACTGCTGCTAACCGCTTGCCCTATGTTTCCAAATGAATACGGTGTGAGCCGAGGAGGACGATTCTCCCCGCAAACACTCTAGTATGCTAAAGTACCCAGAAGACCGGCGGAGCTATGCCGGTCTTCTGCTCTATATGAAACACAGCATGAGGAGGCTCACCAGATGACGGCCACACCGTGGGGATTCCGGGACATATTGCCCGAGGAGGCTCAGGCGCGCGAGGAGATTGCGCTGACGGTGAAGGGCTGCTTTAGGGAGCATCATTACCTTCCGGTCGAGACGCCACTGCTCGAGGACAAGGGTTCGCTCGAGGAGGGCGGCCGCATTGCGGACACGCCGTTTAAGCTCTTTGACGATGATGGCCGCCTGCTGGTGGTCCGTCCCGACAACACATTGCCGATCGTGCGTCTGGTTTCGACCCGCATGCGCGCGGCCGACCTGCCCCTACGCCTTCGCTACGAGGCGCCGGTGGTTCGCGAGTGCCAGCGCAATGCCGGTGGCTCGCGTCAGTTTACACAGCTGGGCTTTGAGCTTATCGGTGCGGGCGATACCGCGGGCGATGTCGAAATCGTCTCGCTCGTGGCCGAGGCCGTGCGTAAGCTGGCACTGCCCGATGCGCGCATTATCGCGGGTAGCGTGCGTCCGTTTAAGGAACTGCTCGCGGCGTGCGAGGATCGCGAGCTGGCCTCTGAGGCCCTGCGCTGCGTGCACGCCAACGACTTTGTGGGCCTCGATGCCCGCGTGGCGGCAAGCACCGAGTCCGATGCCGTCAAGGCCGCCATTAGCGAGCTGCCGCGTCTGCACGGCGGTGCCGAGGTGCTCGACCGCGTGGACGCGCTGCTGGAGGCTGCCGGTATCGTCGCGCCGCTGACGCGCGAGCTGCGTGCCCTGGTCGAGGGCCTGGCACCCGAGGACGCCCAGGTGCTGTCGTTTGACTTCTCTATCATGAACTCTTTCGATTACTACACGGGCCTGGTCTTTAAGGCTTATGCCGGCGGACTGCCCGATCCGGTCGGTTCGGGCGGACGCTATGACTCCATCTTTACCGGCGCATTTGGCGACGGTATCGAGGTGCCGGCGGCGGGCTTCGCCTTTTCGCTCGAGCGCCTGGAGGCCGCGCGCACCTCGGCCGAGGATGCCGCTTCCGACGGCGATCACGCCGCGGACCGTGGCGCCGAGGGTCCGCTGCGTATCGCCGTGCCCAAGGGCTCGCTTAAGGCCGACACCCTTGACGTGCTCGAGGCAACGGGCTTAGACGTCTCCGAGCTGCGTGACCCCGGCCGTCACCTGATCGTGCGCGGCCGCGACACGCGTGTCGGCGAGGGCGCGGTCGGCGATATCGAGTTTGTCATCGTGCGTCCCAGCGATGCGCCTGCCTTTGTGGGTTGCGGCGGTGCCGATTGCGGCATCTGCGGCTGGGACTCGCTCATCGAGGCAGACCTCAACCTGCTGCAGCTGGTCGACCTGGGCTATGGCCTGTGCACCTTTATCGAGGCGGAGCCCGCGTGGCGCGCCGGCCAGGCCGAGCGCAACTATGCCCGCCGCGGTTCGCTTCGCGTGGCCACCAAGTACCCGCGCATTGCGAGTGCCTGGTATGCCGAGCGAGGCGTGAACGCCGACATCGTTTCGCTGCACGGCAACATCGAGCTGGGCCCCATCGTCGGCATGACCGATCGCATCGTGGACATTACCGCCACGGGTGCCACGCTACGCGACAACGACCTGGTCATTACCGGTCGCATCATGGACTGCACGGCCCGTTTCTTCGTCAATCCAGGTGCCGCGCGCCTGGATTCGCGCGTACGCAATCTGGCAGATCGTCTGGCCGCGGCCGTGAAGGACAAGCATTTTGAGCCCGTTGCGGGCTCGGCACAATAGCGCGAGCACGCACGGGCGTCCCAACGTCTGGGCTGCGGGCCGATTGGCGCCGCCGCCCGGCCTCTCGTTTTTCGAACACAACCTCGACCGATAGGGGATACCGATATGAAGACCATCAAGCTTGCTCCCGGTGAGCGCCTCGTTACCAACCAGCTCAACCGCAAGGGCGTGCTGCCGCAAAACATCGTCGACGCCGCCCGCGATATCGTGGCCAACGTGCGTGCCAACGGCGATGCCGCGGTGCGCGATTACTGCCAGCGTTTTGACGGTGTCGAGCTGCAGAGCTTCCGCTTGCCGCAGGAGCAGATCGATGCCGCGCTCGAAGGCCTCGATCCCGCTTTTGTCGCGGCGCTCGAAAAGGCTGCACGCCAGATTCGCGAATTCCACCAGCGCGAGGTCGAGCAGAGCTGGTTTACCACGCGCCCGGACGGCACGATGCTCGGCGTTAAGGTGACCCCGCTCGCGGCGGCCGGCATCTACGTGCCGGGCGGTCGCGCGCAGTATCCCTCCACGGTGCTCATGAATGCCATTCCCGCCAAGGTTGCCGGCGTCAATCGCGTGGTTATGGTGACGCCGCCGCAGAAAGATGGCCTGATCAGCCCCTATACACTCGCCGCGGCAAAGCTCGGCGGCGTGGATGAGATCTATATGGTGGGCGGCGCTCAGGCCGTGGCCGCGCTGGCGTACGGTACCGAGACCATTCCGCGCGTCGACAAAATCACCGGTCCGGGCAACGCTTTTGTTGCCGCTGCCAAGCAGATTGTCTCGGGCGACGTGGGAATCGACATGGTCGCTGGCCCCTCCGAGGTCTGCGTACTGGCCGATGCCACGGCCAAGCCCATGGTGGTCGCGGCCGACCTGATGGCCCAGGCCGAGCACGATCCGCTGGCAGCCTGCTATCTGGTGACCTGCGACGAGCAGTTTGCGCGCGAGGTCGAGGCAGGCATCGATATCCTGGTGGCGCAGTCGCCGCGTGCCGAGATCACGCGTGCTTCGCTCGACAATGAGGGCACCATCGTGGTGGCCGCCGACATGGCTGCCGCCGTCGAGGCGGTGAATACCGTGGCGCCCGAGCACTTGGAGCTGCACTGCAAGGACGCGATGGGCCTGCTCGGCGGCATTCGCAACGCCGGCGCCATCTTTGTGGGCGCTTGGAGCTCCGAGCCGCTCGGCGATTATGTTGCCGGTCCCAACCACACGCTGCCAACCGGCGGCACGGCCATGTTCTCCAACCCGCTTTCGGTCGAAGAGTTCGTTAAGTGCTCGAGCGTCATTTGCTATACGCCCGAGGGCCTGCTCTCCGACGCTCCTGCCACACAGCGTCTGGCCGAGGCCGAGGGCCTGTGGGCGCATGCGCTATCCGCCGCCCTGCGTCGCCGTGTGCTGGAGCAGGGCGAGGATGCCGTGAGCGTCGAGTCTCTGGCCGCGGCCGACCTGACCAAGGTCGCCTGGCCGGGCGATGCGACCGCGACGGTCGCCGAGGGTGTGGACCTGGCGGCTGCGGGCGCGGATGGCGCTGGCGCGACCGGCGAGGAGGCCTAATATGGCCGAGCTGACGCCCCGCATGAAGGAGCTCGTCCAGCCTTACCTGGCCGGTATTGAGCCCTACGATCCCAACTTTACGCCCACGCGCATCAATCTTTCGGCCAACGAGAACACCTATCCCGTGCCCGCTGGCGTGCGCAAGGCGGTTGATGCGGCCTTGGCTGCTACGCCGCTCAACCGCTATCCCGATCCCATGTCTAACGACCTGCGCGACGAACTGGCCGCTTGGCATGGCGTGACGCGCGAGAACATCTGCGTGGGCAACGGCGGCGACGAGCTGCTCTATAACTACCTGTTGGCGTTTGGCGGCGCGGGGCGGACCCTGCTCAACTGCCCGCCGTGCTTTAGCGAGTATGCGTTCTTTGCGTCGCTGTGCCAGGCCGAGGTGCGCGACGTGTGGCGCGACCCGGCGACCTTTGAGCTCGACCAGGCGGCGGTGCTTGCAGCGGCTCCCGAGTGCAATCTGGCGATCGTGACCTCGCCCAACAATCCCACGGGTGACGTGGCGCCGCTCGACTTTGTCGCGGCCCTGTGCGATGCGTGCCCCGGCATGGTCATGGTCGACGAGGCCTACGTTGAGTTTGCGGACGATTCGTTTGGCGCGGCTACCACGGCGCAGGGGCTTATCGCCGAGCATCCCAACCTGGTGATTCTGCATACGCTGTCCAAGGCGTTTGGCGCCGCCGGCACGCGTCTGGGCTATGTGATCGCGGCGCCGGAGGTCATCGATGTGTTTGCGGCGATTCGCCAGATCTATTCGGTTAACGTGCTAAGCCAGGCCGCCGCGCTTGCCTGCGTACGTGCCCGCGATGCGTACGCACCCGTGGTGGCACAGGTTGCATCCGAGCGCGAGCGCGAACTGTGTGCCCTGCACGCAATGGCTGTCGAGGGTCTGCCCGTGGAGGCGTGGCCGAGCGCGGCGAACTTTGTGCTCGTGCGCACACCGCACGCCACGCGCGTGCGCGAGCGCCTGCGCGACGAGTATTCGATTTTGGTGCGCGACTTTAGCTATGCGCCGGGGCTCGCGGACTGTCTGCGCATTACCGTAGGCACCCCGCAGGAAAACGACGAGGTGCTGACCGCGTTTGCCGCGCTGGTGAAGGAGGAGATGTAGATGGACCGTTATGCCGAGGTGACCCGCAAGACGGGGGAGACCGACATTGTCGTAAAGCTCGACCTGGACGGATGCGGCGTGTGTGATATCTCGACCGGCGTACCGTTTTTCGACCACATGCTCAACGCTTTTGGCCGCCATGGCCTGTTCGATTTGACGGTGCACGCGGTGGGCGACGTCGAGGTCGATGCGCATCATACCGTCGAGGACACGGGCATTGTGCTGGGCGAGGCGTTTTGCCAGGCGCTGGGCGACAAGGCGGGCATTACGCGCTTTGCCGACGCGGCGATCGCCATGGACGAGACGCTTGTGATGGCTGCTGTTGATATTTCGGGCCGCGGGCAGGCCTACTGCGAGCTGCCCGTGCCGACTGAGCGCGTGGGCAGCTTCGATACCGAGCTGGCCGTCGAGTTCTTCTACGCCTTTGCGCGCGATGCCAAACTCACGCTGCATGTGCGCGAGCTGGTGGGCGGCAACTCGCATCACATTATCGAGGCCGCCTTTAAGGCCGTGGGCCGCACGATGCGCCGCGCCTGCGAGCTGGACCCCCGCGTGCAGGGCATTCCCAGCACCAAGGGCTCGCTGTAACCGCCACAAAGGCAAAAACCACCACGAAAGTGCCTGTCCCCTTTGTGGTGGTTTTGGATGATGAGAAGAGGAGGGGTCGCGTGGGCGAACCGAAGATCGTGGTGGTCGACTACCACAAGGGCAACTTGTCGAGCGTCGTGCGCGGGCTTGCACGCGCCGGTGCCGCCGCCTGCACGTCGGACGATTCGGAGCAGATCCGCAACGCCGACGGCCTGGTCATCCCGGGCGTGGGCGCGTTCTATGACGCGATCGCCTTTATGCGCCAGAGCGGCGAGGCAGACGCGGTGCTCGATGCCGTCGCCGCCGGAACTCCGCTGCTCGGCGTCTGCCTGGGTCTTCAACTGTTTTTTGAGCGCGGCAACGAGGGCGTGCCTGCGGACGAGGGCGCGGTCGCCGACGGCAACGCCTCCGAGCAGGCTGGCGGTCCCTGGGTCGATGGCCTGGGTATTATGCGCGGCTCGTGCACGCGCTTGGAGTCGAGCCGCCTGAAGGTGCCGCACGTGGGCTGGGACCAGGTGCACATGACGCCCGCCGGCGCGGCCGATCCGCTGCTTGCTGGTTTTGCCGAGGGTGCCAACATGTACTTTACCCACAGTTATGCGGTGGCCGATGACGCCGATGCCGCCGATGTGCTGGCGCGCACGCACTATACGCGGAGCTTCCCGTGCATCGTGCGCCATGGCAACGTGTGGGGCTGCCAGTTCCATCCCGAGAAATCCTCCGCGCTGGGTCAGCGCATCCTTAAGAACTTCGTCAACATCGTCGAGGAGGCCGGCCGATGATCCTGTTTCCCGCAATCGATCTGATCGGCGGCAAGGTCGTGCGCCTGGAGCGCGGCGACCGCAGCCGCTGCAAGGTATATTCCAACGACCCCGTGGCCGTCGCCCACTCGTTTGCCGAGCAGGGCGCGAGCTGGGTGCACGTCGTCGATTTGTCCTCTGCCTTTGGCGAGGATGAGGACGCATGCGCTGCCAACTCAGCGGCGATCAAGGCCATCTGCGGCGTCGACGGTCTGTCCGTGGACGTGGGCGGCGGCGTCCGCTCGCTCGCGCGCATCGACGAGTTGGCCGGCTACGGTGCGCGCCGCATTGCGCTGGGCACCGTGCTGGTGACCGAGCCGGGTTTTGCCGAGGTGGCAGCCCAAGGTTTTGGCGAGCTGTTGGTGGCCGACATTGCCGCACACGACGACCAGGTCAAGGTGAACGGTTGGCGTGACGGCGCGGGCATGGCGCTCGACGACGCCGTGGCGCAGCTTTCCGAGCTGGGCTTTAAGCATCTGGTGTATACCGACATCGCGCGTGATGGCATGCAGACGGGCATCGATGTGGCGGCGTATCGCCATGTGGCCGAGGTCGCGGGTTTTCCCGTCGTGGCTTCGGGCGGTATCTCGACGCTCGACGACATCCGTGCGCTGGCTGCGGTGGGTGAGGGCGCGATTGAAGGTGCCATTACCGGTCGCGCGCTCTACGAGGGCAACTTTACGCTGGTGCAGGCGCTGGCCGCCGCCCGAGGGGAGGAGTAGCCCATGCTTACCAAACGCGTGATTCCCTGCTTGGATGTCAAGGACGGCCGCGTGGTCAAGGGCGTCAACTTTGTGAGCCTGCGCGATGCGGGCGACCCGGTGGAGCTGGCGCGTGCCTACGACCGCGAGGGTGCGGACGAGGTCGTCTTCTTGGACATTACCGCCACGAGCGACAACCGTGCGACGACTATCGAGATGGCGGCGCATGCAGCCGAGGAGCTCGCTATTCCCTATACCGTGGGCGGCGGCTTTCGCGACCTTGCGGGCATGCGCACCATGGTTGCCGCCGGTGCCGACAAGGTGTCGCTCAACTCGGCGGCCGTGCGCGACCCGTCGTTGATCAGCCAAGCTGCCGCGGCGTTTGGCAGCCAGGCCGTGGTCGTGGCGATCGATGCCAAGCGCGTCGGTTTGCCCGGCGCATCCGGTGCCGACAAGTGGGAAGTCTTTACCGCAGGAGGCCGCAACGCCACGGGTATCGACGCGTTGGCGTGGGCCGAGGAGGCGGCCCGTCGCGGCGCCGGCGAGATCCTGCTGACCAGCATGGATCGCGACGGCACCAAGTCTGGCTTTGACCTGGCGCTCACCCGCACCGTGGCGCGTGCGGTGCCGATTCCCGTCATCGCGAGCGGCGGCGTGGGTACGCTCGAGCATTTTGCCGAGGGCGTGATCGAGGGCGAAGCCGATGCCGTGCTGGCGGCCAGCGTCTTTCACTTTGGGACGTTCAGCATTCGCGAAGTCAAAGAGTATATGGCCTCTCAAGGTATTCCTGTGAGGTTGGACTTCTAATGCTGCGGGCTTCGCTGCGGCTTGTCCAGGCACCGCATCTTGCCGCTCAAACCGTCGCTCGCGTACCAAAGTACGCGTCGCTCCTCTTTCGCGGCAACCTGCGGCACCTGGACAACCCTCGCTGACCTGTGGGGTTTACGGTAATTACTTGGGAGAAATGATGACTGAGGTAGTAGAAGCGGCGGATCTTACGTACGACGCCCGCGGGCTGATTCCTTGTGTTGTTCAGCAGTATGACACCGGCGAGGTGCTTATGGTTGCTTGGATGAACGAGGAGTCGGTGGGGCTGACGCTCAAGACCGGTACCACGTGGTTTTGGAGCCGCAGCCGTCAGGAGCTCTGGAACAAGGGCGCGACGAGCGGCAATATGCAAGAGGTCAAGGAGCTTTGGGCCGACTGCGATAGCGATACGCTGCTGGTCAAGGTCGACTCGCCGGGCCCGGCCTGCCATACCGGCAACCGTACCTGCTTCTTTAAGAAACTCGCGTAGGGCGGGCGCTCGATTAGACGCTCGGCCACCAGAAAGGATTGAACCATGGGTGTGCGCACCGCAAACGTTCAGGATGGAAATATCGGTGAGACGCTGACAGGTCTGGCCGAGGTGATTCACGGTCGTCGCGACGCGTCGCCGCAGGAGAGCTATACCGCTCGCCTGCTGACCGACGTCGAGGACGAGCTGCTCAAGAAGCTTGCCGAGGAGGCGAGCGAGGTCATCATGGCCTGCAAGGATAACGACCACGATCACATTCGCTACGAGGCCGGCGACCTGATCTACCACCTGCTCGTAACCCTTGAGCGCTACGGTATCACCCTCGACGAGCTTGCCGGCGAACTCAACGCCCGCCGCCACTAGTCGTTTGGGACAGTCTTTGTTGGTGTAACGGGGTCATGGAAGTTGCGGTGAAATAGGGACTGTTTAAGCGCTTCATCAGGCAAAACAATCCCTATTCCACCGCAACTTATGAAGGGATGGCTAGTCGAGGGGTGTGGGTTCCCATTCGCCGTTGGGGTGGGGGATGTCGAAGGTTCGGTAGCCGCAGTCGTAAGCGTGGGCCTGGGCCTCGCAGATGTTCCAGCAGATGTCGCAGGCGCGGTGTGCGTCCGAGCCAAAGGTGATGGGTACCTCGGCGTGGGCGAAGCAACGCAATAGCCCGGTCGCGGGATAGTAATCGTCGAGCCCCTTGCGCGGCGCGGCGGTCGAGACCTCAACGCGGCGGCCCGTGTCGTGAGCGCACTCGGCCATCTGCCCCCAGAACGGCGTCGGGTCAAAGTCGGGCGCAAAGCCTTCCTTCGAAAAGCGCATGACCAGGTCGGGATGGGCCATTACGTCAAAGTTGAGTGAGCTTTCGCAAGCGCGGCACCAGTCGTCGACGTAGCGCTCCCACACGCCGCGTACCCCCAGGTTTTCCCAAACGTGCAGGTTGGTGTCGTCGTCGATCCAACCGCAAAGGGAATCGGGTGTATCGGGGCGAGCGACGTTTTCCGTTCCCGCCGCACCCGCGGCACCGGCCATGATATCGCTTGGGTTGCCAATCCAATGCACACTGCCCAGGCGTACGACGGCGCCCTGGGACCAGCGCTCAACCAAAGGCTCGCAGCCCTCGTACCAATCGCATTCAAAGCCATAGATAAGCTCGAGCTCCGGCGCAATCTGCGCGGCGAGTTTGCGGGCGTCCTCAAAGGCCAGACGATGTGCCGGCAGGTCGCCCTCGACAACCTGCACTTCGCAGTTGGCGTCCATGCTGGCGGGCAGGGTGAGATGGTCGGTCGAGACCATGACGCGGCAACCGGCCGCAGCAGCGGCGCGAACGTTGTCCTCAAACGAGGCATGTCCGTCCGAAAACGAGGTGTGGGTATGGCAATCGACCATCGGGCAAGCAGACATGGCAGCTCCTTTGCGTCAAGCGAATCCGCTCCATTGTAATGGCGCGGCCGCGCGGGCTCGTTTTGTTCATCCAAAC